>QIAK01000461.1:0-12170 GCA_003225515.1 Acidobacteriota bacterium
GCGAACTGGAGTTAGGTGGATTGCTTGAAACCCATCAAGGCACGGGCACATTCATTGCAAACAAGAAGGTAGAAAAGAATTCCGCTGAACGCGAGTGTCAACTCAACCAGATGGCTGGAGAAGTTGCGGCCCGCGCCGGAGCGGCTGGATTCACCCTCGAAGATCTGATCGATCGTCTGCGCGACTTGCTGCCTAAAAGGAGATAAGTATCATGGCCCGAATCCGAAAAAATGAAGTGAGTGGTATCGCCCTTCTGCTGTTCGTGATCTGCTTTGTCGTTGGCGTCGCCGTTTCTCAAGCGGTTCACAATCCGGCTCCCGCCCTCAGCGGAGCGCTGGTCGGCTTCTATTTCCTGTTCGCCATCAAAGTCGTGCGCCAGTGGGAAAAAGTCGCCGTGCTGCGCCTGGGCCGCTATGTGGGACTACGCGGCCCCGGCCTGTGCCACATCATTCCGGTCATTGAGACTCTCAGTCCGTATGTGGATCAGCGCGTGCGCGTTGCCAGCGTCTCGGCCGAGTCCACGCTCACACGAGACACCGTTCCGGTGAATGTTGACGCCATCGTTTTCTGGATGGTCTGGAATGCAGCACCATGAGCGCGCAAACTGCGCTTCGAGAATCCATTGGCCGCCACGAACTCGCGCAGATGATTACCGAGCGCGAAACGCTCGGTCGCGAACTGCAACGCATCCTCGATGAAAAAACGAATCCCTGGGGCATCACCGTGCAATCCGTCGAAATTCGCGATGTGAAAATCCCGCAAGGTCTTGAGGACGCCATGTCGCGCCAGGCGCAAGCCCAGCGTGAACGCCAGGCCCGCATCATCCTTGGCCAGGCTGAACAGGAAATCTCGAATAGCTTTGTCGAGGCCGCAGCGGCCTATAGCGAAAACCCCGTAGCCCTGCACCTGCGCGCCATGAACATGCTCTACGAGGCGGTCAAGGAAAAAGGTGCGATGGTGATCGTGCCGTCGTCCGCGGTCGAAACCATGGGTCTCGGCGGAACTCTGGCCACCGCGTCACTCGCCGGAGCAAAACCGTAACAATTCCATCCGAATAGGTCGAAAGGAGCAAAACGTATGAAGTGTTTACTATTAGTGTCTCTAGCGGTCTTAACTGTGGCGGCCTGCGTTGTACCCGACGCGGCGGCGCAATCGCCGGCCTTGCAAAAAGGAGTCAGCGTAAAGTTGGCGGTCTCAACCAACGCAGCCCCGATGCCCGACGCCGACAATGAAAACGCTTTCATCGTCACCGTCACCGAGGAAGGAACCGTGTACCTCGGAGTCAATCAAATTACGCTGGCGGATCTGAGAGAAAAGGTCCGCAGCACCCCGCTGCAACGAGGACAAAAGCTCTACATCAAAGCCGACGCTCGGGCGCCTTATGCCAGAGTGTTGGAGGTTCTGGACGCCACGTATACGGGAGGAATGGCACAGCAAGTCCTGCTCACCGGTCACACCCGGTCATCAACGCCCGGAATGATCACGCCGCCACAAGGCGTGGAAGTACGGCTGGGACCTCTACTCGATAGTTCTCTATAACGCAGCGAGAAGGGCCGGGAGAATTTCCCGGCCCTCACTCTGTCTGCGCTCGTTCTCTACATTCACCAGACGCGGCAAGCGTTCTCCGCCACCATCGGCTGTCCCGCCTTGCAGTTCCACGCTTTCTGAAACTCCGGCATGTTCTGCACTACGCCATTCACGCGATACTTTCCCGGCGAATGCGGATTGGTGCTGACCTGCATGCGCAAATATTCCGGACGCTGCTTTTCGCACCAGACTCGCCCGAAGCCGAGAAAGAACCGCTGCTCCGGCGTGTAGCCGTCGATGCTCTGGCCTTCCTTACCGCTCTTGTCATCGGCAATCATGTGTTCCAGAGCCGCCAGCGCGACCCGCGCGCCGCCGTTATCGGCCGTGTTCTCACCCAGTGTCAGACGACCGTTCAGCTTCATGTTGTCCACGGCAACGAAATTCGAATACTCATCGGCAACGCAGTTCACACGTTTCTCGAATTCTTTGCCATCCTGCTCCGTCCACCAGTCGCGCAGGTTGCCTGTGGGATCGAACTTGCGGCCTTGGTCGTCGAAGCCATGCGTGAGTTCGTGTCCGATCACCAAACCGATGCCCCCAAAATTCACCGCATCGTCCATGCTCTTGTCAAAAAACGGCGGCTGCAGAATTCCCGCGGGAAACACGATCTCGTTGTACGACCCGCTGTAGTAGGCGTTCACTTCCGGCGGAGTCATACCCCATTCCTTGCGGTCGAGCGGCTTATCGATTTTCGCGATCTGCCGCTTCGATTCGAACTCATTGGCGCGCTCCACGTTCCCCATCAGATCGTCGCGCTTGATCAGGATCAAACTGTAGTCGCGATACTGGTCGGGATATCCGATCTTGTTGCGGATCGCCATCAATTTCACCTTGGCCTGCTTCTTGGTGTCGTCGCTCATCCACGAAAGCCCCTGAATGTCCTCGTCCAGCGATTTCTCGAGAGCGGCCACCATCTTCAACATGCGCTGCTTGCCTTCCACGCCAAACGTCGCCTCCACGTAGCGTTGTCCGAGAGCTTCTCCCAGTGATCCATCCACCAGATCGACACAGCGCTTCCAGCGATCCTGATTCTGTTTCTGCCCCGTCAGGGCTTGCCGCATCTTGAAATTCGCGTCCACAAACGGCTGCGAAAGCCAGGGCGCGGCTCCACGCAAAACGTGCCAGGTCACATAAGTCTTCAGCGATTCCAGCGGCAATGCCGCGATGACTCCATTCACCTGTTTAAAGAAATCCGGATTCGTCACATTCAATTCTTTGAAATTGGGGGTACCGGCTGCGTCGAAGTAGCGATTCAGATAAAACTCTGGCGCCATCGCGACCGCCTCGTCACGCGTCATCTTATGATCGCGATTTTTGGGGTCCCGCCGCTTGGTGCGCTCCATCGAGTTAGCCGCCAGCAAGGTTTCCACCACCAGAACGGTTTGCGCCGAACTGGCCGCCTGTTGCGGCGTTTGGCCCGCCAGCGTGAACAACTGCGTGGCATAGTCGGCAAGGTGTTTCCTCATCTCGACCTTATCGGCATCATCTTTTACGTAGTAGTCGCGGTCGGGAAGCGACAACCCTCCTTGGTCGACATATGCGATGACCTGATCGGCATTGTGCAAATCGGAATTCGAATAAAAATTAAATAGCGGGTTCGGCCCAATCAGGTGAATGTGCGCAATCTCCTCGATGAGTGCGCCTTTGTCTTTGACCGCCGCGATTCGCTCCAGTTCCGGCTTGAGCGGCGTAATTCCCTTCGCGTCCACCGCCTTCTCGTCCATGCATGACCCATACAGATCCCCGATCTTCTGATCGATCGGGTTGCGCCCCGCTCCGCCGCTCTCGGCCTTCTCCAAAATTTTCCGCTCGACTTCGAGATTGCTTTCGTTGAGCTCAGAAAAGCTCTGCCACGCCGGTCGGTCCGCCGGAATCTCCGAGTTCTTAATCCAGTTCCCGCACGCGTACTGATAAAAATCCACGCAGGGATCGACACTCTTATCGATGTTGTCGACGCTAAAACCAGGCCCCGGCTTGGAAGATGCCGCCGACTGCGAGAAAGCGGCAGAAGTCATAACCAGCAAGAAGGCCACCCAGAAACGGCACGCGCGCATAGAAATAATCTCCTTAGAAGAAAACACAAAGCACAACGGGTGAGATTCTAAGCGCTTCATTCGCCACTGAGCAAACCGCGAAACAAAGCAACAGCATACATTTGTTAATCCACCGGCCGACTCATCTAGGCCCCGGACATCTGAGCAGCGCATGAATTAATTTGGGCTGTCTTAGCGCGTGATTGCAGGTCGTTTGGGGCGCATCTCTGTTCCTTAGCCCCTGACTGCTGACCTCTGCTCGAGAAAATTCCCGACTAACTTTTTCCCTGCATCGGTCAGCACGCTCTCGGGATGGAATTGCACGCCTTCAACCGCAAACCTTCGGTGGCGCAGGCCCATGATGGTGCGGGTGCCATCTTTTTCGGTGGTCCAGGCGCTGACCTCCAATTCTGCCGGGAGATTTTTTTCTTCAACAATCAGCGAGTGGTAGCGAGTGGCTGTCATTGGCATGGGGAGACCCTGGAAGACGGTTCGGTTGTCATGCATGACGGGACTCGTCTTGCCATGCATCAGGTGCGCGGCGCGGACAACGTTGCCGCCGAAAGCTTCGCCAATGGCTTGATGTCCCAGGCAGACTCCGAGTACTGGAACCTTGCCGGCAAAGTGGCGGATCAGGTCGATGCTGATGCCCGCTTCATCCGGAGTGCAGGGGCCCGGGGAGACCACAATCCGCTCGGGATTCATGTCTTCGACCTGGTTCACCGTGACCTGATCATTGCGTCGAACTTCCACCTGGCCGCCAAGTTCGCCGATGTACTGCACCAGGCAAATCATGCCTCCAGTATCAGCTTACCGGATTTCGGAATGATTTGAGATTGGAGACTTTAGATTGCAGATTGCAGATTGTAGATTTCAGATCCAACTCTTGTACCCGCATTCAAGCGGGCTTTCAAATCTGCAATCGACTCTGCTCCCCTGAACGGGCCACTTATTACCCAACGGTGGTATTGACCGTGGCAGGCTCGCGGCGCATCCTCGGTTATCATCAATGAAACTGTAGTGAGTTCAGGCGCTACTTCACGCCACTTGGAGGACGCATGGCCGAACCCCAGGGAGAGAAGAGGGGTGCACGACGATTCCCGCTTCGAGTACCGGTAACCGTCGACCACGACAACAGTACGCAACCGGCGCAGTTGCGTGACGTCAGCGCGCGCGGCATCTGTTTTTATCTGGAGTCTGCCGTGACCCAAGGCTCCGCCATTGGCTTCACCCTGGTTCTGCCGCCGGAGATCACTCTCACGGAAAGCATTCGCGTGCAATGCAAAGGCCGCGTGGTGCGGGTCGAGAATGGAAGGGCTGACGGAAAACTAGCAGTGGCAGCAGTGATTGAAGAGTACGAGTTTCTGCCGGAAGCGTGAGCCCGGCATCCCTGAGGCGGGAGGCATCAGGTGCTCGGCATCTTCCTAATCCCTGCTCCTCGCCTTCTCTACCGCCCTCAGCACCGCCTGCGCCTTGTTCATCGACTCCTGAAATTCCGAAGCCGGGTCGGAATCCGCCACAATCCCCGCTCCCGCCTGCAGATACGCTTTCTTGCCCTGCATGAGCAGCGTGCGAATGCCGATGCAGGAATCCAGGTTGCCGGCGAAGTCGGCGTACAGCACCGATCCGCCATACACGCCGCGGCGCGTGGGCTCGATTTCTTCAATGATCTGCATTGCCCGCACCTTCGGCGCGCCGCTCAGCGTCCCCGCCGGGAAACACGCGGCGAAAGCGTCAAGGGCATCGAGATCTTTGCGCAACGTGCCTTCCAGAGCCGACACCAGATGCATCACGTGCGAGTAGCGCTCAACATACATCAGATCTTTCACCTTCACTGACCCGTACTCGCTCACCCGCCCCAGGTCGTTACGGCCCAGGTCGACGAGCATCACATGCTCGGCACGCTCTTTTTCATCGGTGCGCATCTGCTGCTCGAGGCGCGCGTCCTCGGCTTCATCGCGTCCGCGCGGGTGAGTGCCTGCAATGGGACGGTATTCCAGTTGGCGTCCGCTCACGCGCACCAGCATCTCAGGAGACGACCCGAGAATTTGGGTATCCCCCATGCGCAAGAAATAAAGATAAGGAGAAGGGTTCACCTGGCGCAGCGAGCGATACAAATCGAACGGCGCCACGTCGGGAGTGAAGTCGAGCCGCTGCGAGAGCACGACCTGAAAAATGTCGCCGGCGGCAATGTATTCCTTGCAGCGCTCGACACCGCGCAGGAAAGATTCGCGCCGGGTGCCCGCATGAATCTTGAGCTTGCCGCGTTTTGGCTTCTCCGATTTGCGCCACAATGCCGGACTGAGCCCGGCCGCAATCTTCCGCTCCAACTTCGCAATGTCCCGCAAAGCGCGATCATAGGCGCGCTTCGGAGATTCGCTGGCCACGTCGGCAGCGGCCACAATGTGGATCTGGTGCCGCAGGTGATCGAACGCCAGCAAGCGGTCGAAGAACATCAGCTCGGCATCGGGCAGCTCAAGATCATCTTTGGCATGCGCGCCGATTCTCTCCAGTTGGCGGACGATGTCGTAAGCAAAATATCCGACCGCTCCTGACGTGAATGGAGGTAATCCCGGAACGCTGGCGGGACGATGCTGCCGCAACAATTTTTTTACTACCTCGAAAACGTTCGCGCTGATAACTTCGCGTCGCCGGCCGCGCTCGATCTCAACCGTTCCCTGATGGGCCTTTACTCGCATGTAAGGGCGCGCACCCAAAAACGTGTAACGTCCGATCTGCTCACCGCGCTCCACCGACTCGAGCAGAAATGCGTGCGGCTCTTTTTCCGCGATCGCCAGAAAAGCGGAAACGGGCGTAAGCAGGTCGGCGCTCACCGACTTCACCACCGGGATCAGCGTGGCCTCTCGCGCCAGCCGGGAAAATTCTTTGAAATCAGGTTGCAGCATCTTCGTGAACCGCGGCTCTGCGCGCGCATTTTCCACGGGCGCAGCGGCCGAAGGGGTTTTTCATTATAGGTGACGGCCCCGAGAACGCGGTACTATACTCCTCGGCCAGGCGTATACTCCTCGGCCAGGCGTATGGGCCCGGGGCTGACCATTCGCAATGCATGTTCTCCAAAAAAAGAGTATGAAATTTTCGTAAACGTCTCAGGCTTCTCGCGTCGCCCGCATGCGTAAACTGCCAAGGTATCTGTGACGCGAACCTGGACTGCGGAGCTATATGAACGCGACCGTCGCCACCCCTCAACCAGCTGCAGCCGAGATCGCAGCCCCCTCCAGAATCGGATCTGTTGATCTGGTTCGCGGCGCGGTCATGATCCTGATGGCCATTGACCACGTGCGCGTCTTCTCGGGCGTTCCCGCCGGCGGGCCCGCGCCCGCAATCTTTTTTACGCGCTGGATTACGCATTTCTGCGCGCCGGCCTTTATTTTCCTTGCCGGGACCAGCATTTTTCTCCACGCAAGAAAGCACACGGATGTCTCGCGGCACCTGCTGATTCGCGGTGCCTGGCTCATCCTGCTCGAACTCACTTTTCTGCGCGTGGCCTGGACCTTCAATTTTGATTTTCGCCACTACGAATTGGCCGGCGTCATCTGGGTGATCGGTTGTTGCATGATCCTGATGTCTCTCCTCATCAAGATGCCCATGCCCTTCGTCGCGAGCGTCGGCGTGGCGATCATCGCATTGCACAACTTGATGGACCCGCACCTGCCGAAGCTTCTCGAGGGCATGGATGGCAACAGGTTCTCCGGCCTTTGGGAAATCATGTACGTAGGTTTTTTCGCAGGTCCGGTCAGCTTTNTGCTGTACTCGATCGTTCCGTGGATTGGCGTGATGGCAGCGGGCTACGCCTTCGGCAGGATTGTGACCCTTGCGCCGGAGCGCAGACGGCGACTCTGCCTGATGATCGGTCTCTCGGCCATTGCCGCCTTCCTGCTGCTCCGTGGATTCAATCTCTATGGCGACCCGCGCCCGTGGCATGCACCGGTGGCGGGGCGTGGCTTGCCCGCGCTTCTCTCTTTTCTGAACACGACAAAATATCCGGCCTCACTGAGTTTTCTCCTGATGACGCTGGGCCCGGTGATCGCGCTGATGCCTCTGCTTGAAAACCTGCGCGGCCCGGTCGCACGCGCGATCAGTCTGTTCGGAAGGGTGCCGTTCTTTTACTACATGCTTCACATTCCACTGATTCACGCGCTCGCGCTGCTGGTGTCGAAGATTAAGCTGGGATATGTGAGCCCCTGGCTTTTCACAAACCATCCTATGGGCAATCCCGAACCTCCGCAGGGATACGCCTGGAGCCTGACTCTGCTTTACCTGGTATGGGCGGTGGCGCTGGTTCTGCTATTTTTGCCCTGCCGCTGGTTCGCCGCGCTGAAAGCACGGCGCCACGAGTGGTGGCTGCAATATCTTTAGCCCTATAGCTGTAGCGGATAAGCACCAGCCAGGCGTGCTCTACGAGCCGCAAACTTTGGTCACCTTTTTGAGATGGCGATCAATCGCTAGAATCGCTATATCCCTAGGACTATCAGTGTCTTTGCGTCCGCTGTGCGGATTAAAGACAGAAAGGTCGGCAAGTTTTCTCGCCGCTGATCGAGAACACTCCCGGGGCACGTGCGAACCACACCGAACCAACAGGAGTTTATGCGCGTCAAGTTTTGGGGAGTGCGCGGCTCTACGCCCACTCCGCAAGCCGAGAACCTGCGTTACGGGGGCAACACCTCGTGCGTAGAAGTGCGCGTCGGAGATCAGATCTACATCTTCGATTGCGGCACCGGCTTTCGCGTATTGGGACATGAACTGGAGCGCGAATTCGCCGAGCGGCCGTTTGCCGCGCATGTTTTCGTCTCCCATTTTCATTGGGACCACATTCAGGGCATGCCGTTTTTTCGTCCTCTCTACGACAGCCCCAAGAGCCAGTTCGTCTTTCATTCCTCGAGCCGCACGCGGAGTCTCGAGCAGGTGATGGCCGAGCAGATGGCTTCGCCCTACTTCCCTGTCAATCTTGCCCAGATGAAAGCCAAGCTCGATTTCTACAACATCGATAACGGATGCCTTCCCATGGAAGAAGGCACGCGGATCAAGACAGCGTGGCTGAATCATCCGCAAGGCTGCATGGGATTCCGTCTGGAGAGCAAAGAAGGTGTGCTGGTTTACGCCACGGACAATGAACCTGGCGACGCCAATTTCGACAAGGCGGTACGCAAGCTGGCGGAGGGCGCAGACGTCCTCATCTACGACGCACAATATCTTCCGGAAGAATATGAAGCCCGCCGACGCGGTTGGGGCCACAGCCACTGGCGCGAGGCTGTGAATGTGGTGATGGAAAGTGGCGCCAAGGAATTAATCCTGTATCATCACGATCCCGAACATACTGACGCGATCGTCGATAAAGTCGTGCAGGATGCGCGCAATTACTATCCTAAAGTGCGCGCCGCCGCCGAGGGCCTGGAAATTCTGCTTTAGCCTTCGAACGCCGTTGTACATACAAATGTTCCCGCAGGAACACTGTGGAAAAGCACGAAAAGCCTTCCTCTAAGCTGTTGAATCTTCGAGTGCGGATTTTTACGCGGTCCAGTTTGCAATGACTTAGGCTGTGGAAAAAGTGTCTACTTTCGTGGGTATTGGAGGATACGAAAGTAGACTTGACAAATCCCAAGCCCTCCCCAGCAGGACACTTGCTACAAGCACTGGGAGATTTCCGGTCGGAGAGCCGATTCGAGAATATAATTCGATCCGTTAAAACCAAGCATGTTCAGACCAACCCTCCTGCTGACTGTCGTCGCCGTATTCGTATTTCAATTACCCCTGGCGTCTGGCGCGGATCGAAAGCTTCTTCCGCCGGGCGTGAAGGAAGCTCAGGTTCCATTTCATTCTTTAAAACCATCAGCGACGTTCAAGATTGGTAAAACCGCCGACTGGGTTCTCGTTACGGATGATGCCGTCTGGGTTGGAGGGTCAAAGCCCGACTCCGTGCAGCGCATTGACCCCACCAGCAACAAAGTCATTGCAAAGATCCGACTCACTGGTGAAGCGTGCTCGGGATTGGCATTCGGGTTCGGGAGCATTTGGGTTCCAGTGTGCGGTAAGACCCCTACACTCGCACGGATCGATGTAAATACGAACAACATCAGTTCCATTCTGCCGTTTGGTACCGCTGGCGCAGAGGCAGGGATCACAGCCAGCAGCGACAGCATTTGGATCATTTCGGATGAGAAGGGCACGCTCACTCGCATTAATCCCGAGACCAACGGCGTCCGCCAGCGCATTGCGATTCCACCCGGTTCATACAATCCGCTCTTCAGCGACGGCGTAATCTGGATCACTGGCGTGGACATCAATGGTTTGACGGCTGTCGATGCTTCGTCGGGTGATGTTCTCTCGTCGTTGACCGTTGGGCCTAAGCCTCGGTTTCTGACTTCGGGGGGCGGCTCGATTTGGACTCTCAACCAAGGCGACGGAACGGTGAGCTACGATTCCGCTTGGTATTCCCGGTAGCGGCGGCGACATCTGCTACGGTGCTGATTCAATTTGGACTGCCAAATTCGGGATACCGCTCACCCGTATCGACATGAAAGCGAATAAGGTCTCGCGCCAGTGGGTCGGTCGCGGAGGAGATGCACTCCGTGTCGGATTCGACTCAATCTGGCTCACGGATTATCACCGAGGCTTGCTCTGGCGAATTCCGTTCAAAGGAAATCAAGCTACGAAGAATGAGCCCATTAACACCTCGGTCGACTTCCCTCCGTTGCTTCACATATCCTTTTCTGAATACAGGAGGTTAGGATGAGCTTTTTTCGTGGTGCTACCCTTCTTCTCGTGTTTGGCATGGCCCTCTCAGCTGTCGGATATGGAACACCGCAGAAATCAGCAGCTACGGCAGCCAAGCAAGCCGCCCCGCCGGATGACATTCCCAAATCCATCGCGGAGAGCGTCAGCGGCCCGCTCCAGTTTGCGGAAGGGAATTTTCTCGGCGTAGCTGAAGCCATGCCTGAGGACAAGTATTCCTACATCCCGACAGGCGGCAATTTCGATGGCGTCCGCACCTTCGGAGAACAGGTGAAGCACGTTGCCTGCGCTCAGTTTGCCTTCTTCAATGAATTTGAGGGCAAGAAGCCGCCCGACGATTGCGAAAAGGGCGGGCACGATCCGGCGAAAAGTAAAGCCGAGTTGATTAAGTACCTCAAGGATTCGTTCGATTACTCGAACCGCGTCCTCGCCACGCTAACAGCGAACAATGCGCTCGACCGTGTCGAGGGCCGCTATGCCGGACCGAGCACCAAACTGGGGATCTCTGTCATTGCGGTCTGGCACATTACCGACCATTACGGACAGCTCGTCCCGTACCTGCGCTTGAACGGTATCGTTCCACCGTTCACCCAGAAATACGGGATCAAGGTTCGTTGAGTCGTTGGGAGACTGCGCTCCGGCTGTCCGGTCCTTCGAAATTTCTTTTCGCCCGAAGCCGCGTAGCTGATCTGTGATCGGCGCACCAAAACAGATAACCTCATTCCCGCCTCGAATCGGCCTATGATCGTAAGAACAGTCCGCAGGAGCTACGCTCATGGCAGCGAATCAAGTGGTTCTTTACTTCGAGAAGCCCGAGGACGCTTTGCTTTTCACTCTAGCTGCCAGTTCGGTAATGTCAGCAGAAGAGTCGCACAGTAGCAAGGCAGCGGTCAGGGTTGCGCAGGAAATTTGCAAAGCCAGTCGAATCACCACTGAGGGAGCACTCAACATCGCATGAAGGACGGCGAAATTAAAATGATTCGAAAAGCTGTGCTGCAAATAGGAGTCTCCGCGCTCCTCGCTTTCATTGCATGGAATGCCTACCTTGCCGTCACCCATCTAGGACGCGTGGAGAAATCCGCCTCGCTCACACTTGACAGTTCCGCGATCCAAGCGGAAGTGTCCGGTGTCTTGAAAGATGTCACCGATATGGAATCGGGCCAGCGAGGATACCTGCTCACCGGGAACGCTGATTACTTGCAGCCCTACGCTGAGACTCGAACGCAGCAGCAACGATCGTTGGAGTCGGAACTGGAATCTTTGGCCGCATCAAAGCAGGTTGAGATGGAACGCTCTATCACTTTGCGGCAACAAGGGTATCGCCGTCGCTCATTCAACCTGGTCGATACGGATGAAGGCAAGGGCTACATGGATGAGATTCGGCGCATTGCGTCTTCGCTATCCGCAACGGAGAGCAGCAACTTCGCGAGATCGGACCGAGAGAGGACTGCCGCACTGAAGAGAGCATTTTCTGCAACTCTTATTTCCAATTCTGTCCTGCTGGTGCTGGCGGTATGCGCATTTTTGCTGATCCGACGTCATGGGCGACTGCTTCGAGAAGAAGCCGTCCGGAGCAGGAATGAGTTAGTGGTGCGGAATTTGCAGTTAGAAAAATTGACCGCTGCCCTCTCCGGGCAAGCGCGTTCCAACATGGTTGCCCTCAACATGAACTCCCGGTTACTGCTTGAGAATTACGGAGGGTTTCTGCCACGACAGGGCCAGGCCTATGCCGAGCAGATGAAGGAAGCGGCGGCAGAAATGGAACAACTCCGACAAGATCTGGTTAGCACCCCAGCGAAC
>QIAK01000461.1:12250-12941 GCA_003225515.1 Acidobacteriota bacterium
ATATTCTCAGCGTTCTCTGCGCAGAGAACGCTGAGAAACCCATATCGGGATGAACTCATTCAAGATAGCAATCCAACTGACCCACCACACCGCTACGGTACTGTTTTGATACAGCACCCCCGTATGGTTCGCTTGCTTCCCTGCCATGGGGACTCATATACTCGGAACGTTTGGCCGCATTGACCGGGGAAGCTTCCGGTGGCGGCAGCGCCCAACCTGCATTCATTCCGGAGACCACTTCTATGACGACAATGGTGACGCCCCCGCACGTGGATAAAGAGAGCAATCCTTGGGAATCGCAGCGGGCGCGCTTTGATCTGGCGGCCCAGAAACTGAATCTTGACGAGGGATTGTGGCGGGTTTTGCGTTATCCCAACCGCGAGCTCACGGTCTACATCCCGGTTCAGATGGATGATGGGCATCTTGAGGTATTCACCGGCTTTCGAGTGCAGCATTCGATTGCGCGGGGTCCGGCGAAGGGCGGCATCCGTTACGCGCCTGACGTTACGCTCGATGAAGTGCGCGCGCTAGCTTCGTGGATGACCTGGAAATGCGCCGTGGTGAATATTCCCTTTGGCGGCGCGAAAGGCGGTGTGATCTGCGATCCGCACAAGATGTCGATGGGCGAAGTGGAGCGCATGACGCGGCGTTATACCTCGGAATTGATTGATTTCATCGGGCCTGAACAAGA
>QIAK01000461.1:13007-14701 GCA_003225515.1 Acidobacteriota bacterium
CGGCAGACGGTGACGGCGGTGGTGACGGGCAAGCCGATCAACATCGGCGGTTCCCGCGGACGCCGCGAAGCCACCGGCCGGGGCGTGATGATCGTGTGCGATGAAGCGTGCGCGAAGCTGGGCATCCCGCGTGAAACCGCGCGCGTTATCGTGCAGGGCTTCGGCAACGTAGGTTCCAACGCCGCGCTGCTCATGCATCAGGCCGGATATAAAGTGATCGGCATCGCAGAAGTTGGAGGCGGCCTGCACAACAAAAACGGCATTGATCTGAAAGCGCTGGTGGACTTCCGCCAGAAGAATGGGACGGTCCACGGATTTCCCGAGGCGGAAAAGATCGAAAGCGCAGACTTGTTGACGACAGAATGTGAAATTCTCATTCCCGCGGCGACCGAGAACGTCATCACCAGCCGCAATGCCGATCGAGTGAAGTGCCGCATTCTGGCGGAAGGCGCGAATGGCCCAACCACGTCCGCCGCGGACGACATACTTACGGACAAAGGCGTGTTCGTGATTCCCGACATTCTGGCCAATGCCGGCGGCGTGACGACCTCTTATTTCGAGTGGGTGCAGGATCGCCAGGGTTATTTCTGGAAAGAGTCGGTGGTAAACGAGCAGCTGAATGAAATCATGAAATCATCGTTTGAAGATGTGGTTCGTTATGCTGAGACGCATCACGTCAACAATCGCATCGCAGCCTATATGCTGGCGATTGACCGGGTGGCGTATACGATTCGGCAGCGCGGGATTTACGCGTAGGCGGTTAAGGAGCGAGGGCTCGCGCGCAGGCAAGATTTACCTTAAAGTTCGCGAAGAACTGCGAAGGCCCTTAGAAAATTCTGGAAGGGGAATGCAAATGAAAACGATCGAAAAGAAATTAATGGCTCAGATCGCAGTGCTGGTCTTTGCGCTTTCTCTCGTCGGAAGCGCAGCGCTGGTGCATGCCGTACCCGCATCCGGCGCTCCGGCAGCGGCAGCGGCGGCGGACAAGCTCGACATTAATACGGCGACCAAAGATCAGCTCAAGGCGCTGCCTGGAATCGGGGACGCACTATCCCAGAAAATTATCGATGGCCGGCCATACCGCACCAAGCTGGAGCTCGTGCAGAAGAAGATCATTCCGCAAGCGACGTACGACAAAATCAAAGACATGATCGTTGCCAAGCAGGGCAAGGCGGGCAAAATGGCGCCCGCCCCGAAATAGCGGTTCTGTAGAGATGTGGTTGGCAACGTTTTGCCGGTACCTTGAGATCTCCTCGTAGAGATGTAGCAAACTACGTCTCTATGAGTGGTTCTCCGCATTTTCCTTCCATTGCGTTCCCTGTTGCCGTGGCGCATAATCAAATTGGATTCCGGCTGGCCTCCGGAGCCGCCCCGTGCTGTGAACCTGCCCAACTCCATCACGCTGATCCGGATCTTCAGCATTCCTCTGCTGATGTGGATTCTGTCCAGCGGCCGTTTCAGCAGCGTGAACGGCAAGCAAGAATTGCTGGCCTCCGCGCTGTTCATTGCAGCATCCATGACCGATGGGATCGATGGCTATCTGGCGCGCAAGCGCGGACAAGTCACTACCATGGGAATCCTGCTTGATCCGCTGGCGGACAAGCTTCTGATTGCCGCTGCGTTCGTGACGCTGGTGCAATTGAATCCCAGCCTGGTTCCGGCGTGGATTGCGGTCATTGTGATTGGACGCGAGT
>QIAK01000461.1:14743-14909 GCA_003225515.1 Acidobacteriota bacterium
GCCAGCGAACTGGGCGAGTTCAAGATGGTGGTGCAGATTGTTTCGGTGGTGGCGGTGATTCTCGATCACCATTGGGAAGAATGGCCAATCTATGGCCACTACTTTTTCCCCGTTCGCTGAATCGCGTCTCTTGCGATCTGGTGCATGGTTTGTGTGTCGCTGGTAT
>QIAK01000001.1 GCA_003225515.1 Acidobacteriota bacterium
CGGTTTTCTGGAATTCTGGGAATTCGTTTGGCGCGAGCGCGCCGAACTCTGGCGCTTTTTAAAATGGACCGGCGAAATGGAGCGTTACGTCCATCCTCGCCCAAAGAATTCGTAGTCACCGCAATCGATTCTGATCGAACCGCAATGGACGAGACCTCCGAAAACAATCCCCGGTCCACAATTCAAGTAATACTTGGGTTTCTGCTCGGCATTGTGATCGCCCTGGGGTCCCTCTTCTTCACGATTTTCCTGGGCAGCGCACTGCATTTGCGTCAACAATGGCTGTTTCCAGCGTTGACGGCGCTCGGCATAATAGCTGTGGGGATTGTCGCTCTGCGGCAGATGCGGGAATCGAGCTATGCTCTGGGCGTGGTGATCGCACTCTCGCTGGCTCTGCTGTTGGATGCGGCCTGCGGAGTAGCTTTTTTCAGATAAGCTGCGCGCCTAAGCTCCCTTTCCCGCAGCAGCTGCCTCTCCCAGAAAGATGCTGACTTCGCTGCCCTTGCCTGCGCCGGTGAGCTGAGCTCCGGACGCGCGGTTCGCCACGATCTCAAGGTAACCCATGCTTCCGATAATGCCAAAAACCTGTCCCGGCGCTCCTTCTGCATAGGCCTGGCGAATCTCGGTGATCTCTTTACTGCCCACCACGATCTTGAATTTGGCGTCTGCCGCAAACAGCGCGGGAGCGTCTTCAGGAGTCACGTTGGTGATCAGGTTGCCGAAGCGATCGACTTTCAGCACCACGGCACGCATGCGGTTCTCGCCGGTGGCCTTCGGCCGGGGAGCTGCGAAACGCACATAGTCGTCGATTTCATCTCCAAATTTGTCCGAGTCGACCTGCTTGGCGAGCCACGCCGCCACTGGAGCAAATATGTCCCGGGCATGAAACGTATTGCTCACCGGGCTTCGAAAATAATGTTCGGACGTGATGTGCCGCACGCGGATGCGTTCTTCCCGCGCATAGACCATGGAGAGCACGCCATTATCAGGCGCGACAAAGTGATGTCCGTCGCTGGAAGCCAGAATCGGGCGCCGTGCCGTGCCCACGCCCGGGTCGACCACGACCATGTGAATCGTGCCGCTCGGAAAATACGAATACGCCTGCGAAATCGCCAGCGCGCCATCGAGCACATCGAAGGCCTGCACGGCATGAGAAATATCCACGATCTGGACGTCGGGCACAATGTCGACGATCACGCCTTTCATCGCGCCCACAAAATGATCGTTGGTTCCAAAATCGGTGGTCAGTGTAATGATCGGACGGTATGCCAACATTCCCTCGCTGGAAGACAAAAAGGTACTTACTGCGAAGTTAATTTGCGAGGAACCTGCGAGTCAAGGCACGTAGGTAATAGCCGATTTGCCTTGCTGCATTTTTGACTTGTTCGCTCCGGAGCCCTTAGCATGAGTGCCGCTACGCACACTTGCTTCGCAGGAATCCTGAACTTGCCCGTCCGAGGAAATATCCACAAATGAGAATCGCCATAGTTTCAACCATCGCTGTCGCCATTCTAGGACCGTCGCTGTTGCTCACTCCACTGCGCGCTCAATCGAAGGACGACGATGCACAGAGCAAACACGAATCCGCGAAGCCTGAAGGTTTCAAGCCGGAGCAACAAGCCAGCAAAGGATCGGTCACGATCGCCGGAAAAGCGATTGCCTACGATGCTTTCGCGGGCACGATCATCGTGCATCCCAAGGGTTGGGACGACGTTCCGCAGAATCGTGAGAAGGATGACAAGAACCTGCCCCCGGAAGCCAGCATGTTTTATGTTGCGTATTTCCGTTCTGGCGACCAGAGTGCGCCGCGGCCAGTCACTTTCTTCTACAACGGCGGACCCGGCTCGTCGACTGTGTGGCTTCACATGGGGGCATTTGGACCCAAACGCGTCGTGACTTCCGACGAATCCCATAGCCCGGCAGCGCCCTACCCGGTCGTCAACAATGAGTACAGCCTGCTCGACATGAGCGACCTGGTTTTTGTGGACGCTCCGGGCACCGGCTTCAGCCGCATCGCCGGAAAGGACCGCGAAAAAGTGTTCTACGGCACTGACGCCGATGCCGAAGCCTTTGCTGATTTCATCGCGCAATTCCTTGCGAAATACGGGCGTTGGAATTCACCGAAGTATCTGTTTGGCGAGAGTTACGGCACCACCCGTTCGGGGACGCTGATCAATCTGCTGGAAACCGGACGCTTCATCGATTTCAACGGAGTCATCCTGCTTTCCCAGGTCTTGTGCTACGACATTAACGCAGACACACCGCAGTTCAATCCTGGAATCGATCTGCCCTATCAACTGGCTCTGCCCACCTACGCCGCCAGTGCCTGGTATCACCACAAGCTGCCCGATTCGCACGCGGAGCTGGCCCCGCTGCTGGCGGAGGTGGAACACTTTGCTATGACCGAGTATGCAGTTGCGCTGGGCGCCGGAGCCACGCTGCCGCCCGACCAGCGTCACGCCATCGCAGCAAAACTCCATGCCTACACTGGGCTGCCCGTGGATTACATCGAGAAATCGGATCTGCGCGTGAATGCCGGACAGTTCAACAAGACTCTCTTTGCAGACACCGATCAGACGACCGGCCGCCTCGACACCCGATTTTCCGGACCCACGCTCGACCCGCTCAGCCGGGAGGCCGAATACGATCCGCAATCGGCGGCCATCGGCTCGGCTTATGTTTCCGCCTTCAACGATTACGTGCGGAAGGATCTGAAGTTCGGCGAGAACCGGGAATACAAGCCGGAAATCGATGTCGAAAAGGGCTGGAATTTTCTCCACCAGCCCCCGGGCGTTCCCGTACCTTTACCGCAAGCTCCAAATGTCATGGTCGATCTGGCTGCTGCCATGAAATACAACTCGAACTTGAAAGTTCTGGTGAACGCAGGATATTACGACCTGGCCACTCCGTTCTATGACAGCGTTTTCGAAATGCAGCACTTGCCGATTCCGCCCAAGCTGCAAAAGAATATCGAATTCAAGTTTTACGAATCCGGGCACATGGTCTATGCGCACGAGGCCGCGTTGAAAGACCTGCATAACAACGTGGCCGCGTTCATCCTGGGGACGGCGAATCTGAAAGCGAGGTAAGCAATTATCGCGAGGCCGCGACCGGTTCTGGCTTCGTCCACCTTTATTGCGCGAATCGTTTGGCCCGACAGAGCCTCTGCAAGACCGA
>QIAK01000002.1:0-4689 GCA_003225515.1 Acidobacteriota bacterium
ACTCATCCATGCTCACATGCTCTCGAGCCATGTGCGCTTCGATGATTTTGCCGTCATGCACGAGCAACGACGGTTCCCCCTCGATCAATCGCCGAAAGCGCCGGCTCCCGCCAGAGAGATCTGCGACCAGATAGTTCAAAATGAGCAGCGTAGATGCCGCAATCACGCCGCCCAGCAGCGACGTGTCCGGTCCAGTCATCGCATTCTGCACGGAGTTCGACAACAGGAGCAGCAGGGTGAGATCGAACGGGGTCATCTGCCCGACCTCGCGCTTGCCGCTTAAACGCACGCCCACCAGCACTAGCGCGTAAATCACTGCCGTGCGCAGCACGATCTGCAGCAGCACGTGGCTGCCGGGAAAAAACATTCCGCTCATCTTATTAGTTAGTTCGCGTTAGTTCGCGGTCACCGGAACCGGAGCGCCTTTCGGCGTGCTCAAATATCCGGTAGCTTTGTTCTTGTCGACCGTCCAGACCACGAGTTCAAACAGCAGGTGGTCGCGGCCGGAATAGAACTGAATGGGCTCGGCAACATTGCGATCCTTCTTCTCGATCGTCTTGTCGTCGGAGGTCACGTTCATCGTGAACTTCCCCTTCTTGGCGTCGGCCTTCTTCAGTTGCAGGCTGACGGTTGACACCGGCTGCGGCTTGGCGCCGCGCAGCAGCGTGAACTCGTAGTAATTGCGGTCGCCCTTATGTTTCAAAACTTCCAGGTCGCCGGCCGTATGCGCGATCAGCCCGCTCTGCACGCCCAGGTCGCCAATCGTGCTTTGCAGCTTCGCCTTGGTGGCTTCGAGGTCGGCCTTGGTGGAAGCGACATCGGTCTTCACGCCGCCGACGTCGGTCCTCACTCCGGAAATTTCTCCCGAAACCGCTGTGATTGATGCCTTCTGTTCCTTTTCCAGGCGCAAGGATGCGGCCCTCTGCTCGCAGTTGGGCAGTGCGGGTGCTCAATTCCTTCTTGGTCATACCGGCCTGTTGGGCCAGGGTTTCCTGCTGCGCTTCCGACGTCTGCATCCGATTCTGCAGCTCTTTCACCTGAGCCTGACTGGCATTCAGGTCTTGCGTCAGCTTCGTGACCGCCGCATGCGTGGCGTAGTGCGCGTAGCCGAAACCCGCGACCACGAGAACTGCGACCACGATCAGAATCCACTTACCGGCATTCGACTGCTCCGCGGGTACCTGATAGCCTTCATCGGCCATACGCTCTTCCTCCTCAGGAAGCTTAAAGAATGAATTGCAGGGATCACTTTAATTGTTGAGCAGGATCATTGCAGTGTCAATGCCTTACAGGATGCAGTCGGGCCGGAACCGGCTCGACAGTCGCCAAGTTATCATTGGCAAAGCGCAGCCTTCGCCTATCCGACCCCGATCCGGATTATAGATTGCGTAATCAGAATAAATAGATGACGCGCGAATTACGCCTGTGGTGACCGAAGTAAGACAGTTTCGGGAGCCCATACCGACAATCAGATATTCACTGGGGAACCGTTTTTCGTCGCCGCCGCAGCTACTCGATTTTCCAGCGAGTGGATTTGCTCTGGAAATGTTTTTCCCACAAGCCGAAGACGACTCGCGGACGCACCGCGAATATCGGTTCTTTCATCTCGAGAATATCTTTCTTCATGCTTCCTATGTCGAACTTGTACTTCCGCTCGTAGACCGGAATGAACTTACGGCGTGCGGCGACGTCGGCGATTTCCGCAACACCTTCAACGATAACTGCTTCATGCGCAAGTTCCGTGCACACTACGCAGTTCTTGTTGGCGGCCAGATTGCGAGTTTTGCGCGATTTACTCCCCGTGCTGAAGACGACGCGTCCGTCTTGCCAGATGCACCAGATGACCATGGTATGCGGAGAGCCGTCGGGCTTAACCGTGGTGATCCAATAATTATGCGATTTCTTCAGGCGCTGCTCCGCCCACGACCACGGCAGCAGGCCTTTCTTGCTTTTTGGAAAACCATAGCCAGGCGCTTGCGGGCGAGTTGCCTTGGGCTCGGAGTGTCGCGAAGTCTTCTTTGGCATGCTGATTTCCTACAGATTTTTCGTGGTCCACTGGTCAATTCGGTCCAGCGCCTGTTGCAGATTCTCCAGAGAATTGGCCACGCTGAAGCGCAAGTAGCCTTCGCCGAATTCGCCAAAGGCCGTGCCCGAAAGCGCGGCCACTCCGGCTTGTTCCAGCAGAGCGTCGGCTAAAGGCTTCGACTTCCATCCCGTTTTCGTGACGTTGGGAAACACATAGAACGCGCCTTTCGGCATCCGGCAGGAGAAGCCTTTGATTTTGTTCAGCCCGGCCACGAAAGCGTTGCGGCGTTTCTGGAACTCGTCGCGCATGTGGTCGACCGAACTCTGATCACCGCGAATCGCCTCGATGCCCGCGACCTGAGTGAAGCTGGCGGTGCAGGAATTCGAGTTGGTCATCAGACGGGTCATGTGCGCGGCCAGGTCGGCTCGCATTACACCATAGCCCATGCGCCATCCGGTCATCGCGTAGGTCTTCGAGAAGCCGTCGAGCAGAATGGTGCGCTCCTGCATTCCGGGAACCGACATGATGGAAAAATGCTGGCCGCCATCGAACAGCAGGCGGCTGTAGATTTCGTCCGACAAGACCATGATGTTGCGGTCACCGATTGATTTTGCGATCTGCTCGATGTCGCGGCGTTCGAGAATCCCGCCGGTAGGATTTTGCGGCGAATTCAGAATAATCAGCCGGGTGCGATCATTGATCAGCGATGCCAGTTCGTTCACATCGAGCGAGAAGTCGCGCTCCTCGTGCAGTTGAATGGGCACAGCGCGCCCGCCCACATAATGAATCATCGATTCGTAGATCGGAAAACCAGGATTGGGATAGATGACCTCATCTCCCTCATCAATGAGGGCTAGGATCGTGAAGAAAATAATAGGTTTGCCGCCGGGGACGACCACCACCTCATCGCTGCTTACCTTCACACCACGGGTGCGGCTGACGTAGTCCGCTAATGCCTGACGGAGATCCGGCAATCCCGCGGACGGACCGTAGTGTGTCCAGCCTTTGCGCAGGGCGTCAATGCCGGCTTCGACGACGTTGTGAGGCGTATCGAAGTCGGGCTCGCCGATTTCCAGGTGAATGATGCTCTTGCCCTGACGCTCGAGCGCGCGCGCTTTGTTCAGAACTTCGAAAGCGGTCTCGGTGCCGAGCCGCGACATGCGCCGGGCAAGCTGTAATTCGTGTTGCGTAGCTCTTTCCATAACGGAAAACTCCTCACAAACGCAAACGGGACATTATACGCCCGCTGCATGGCGAGGAGTTCCGGAGCGGCTAACCCCAAACCCAAGTCTCTCGACTACGAAGATCGTCTGCTGCGCAGACCATTTTCTCCCCTCGATATGACAATTTTTTGGGGTCGAAAGAGAAAGTTACTCTGAGACGCTGTGTTCTTCGTTTTGCGAGCGCAGGACGCGGTCGACGGAGTAGGGGGCGCGGCGGCTGGGTTCGTGGTAATGGCGAACTTGCATTTCGCCGAGCAGTCCGATGGCAAGCAAGTTCAGGCCGCCGAGGAGCAGGCCGAGAGCGGCCATCATGAGCGGACCGTGTTCGGCCATTATCGGGATGTGACGCAGAAATTTCTCGGCGCCCAGCCAGGCAACGATGGCGCTGCCGCCGAAGATGCTCATCATGCCGAAGCTGCCAAAGAAGTGCAGCGGGCGCGAAAGATAACGCAGCAGGAATCGGATGGTCAGCAGGTCAAAGAATACGCGGAAGGTCCGGGTAATGCCGTAGTGCGAAACTCCGCGCTCTCGATTCACGTTGCGGATTGGCACTTCGCAAATGGACGCGCCATGCCAGGAAGCCAGCGCGGGGATGAAACGGTGCAGTTCGCCGTAGAGCGGAACTTGTTCCAGAATGTCGCGTCGGTAGGCCTTGAAGGTAGTACCGAAGTCGTGAATATCGACGCCGCTGATCTTAGCCATCATCCAGTTGGCAATACGCGACGGGATGCGGCGCATCCAGAAATTGTCGACGCGTACTTTGCGCCAGCCGCTGACGATATCGTAGCCTTCCGCAATTTTTTCCAGAAACAACGGAATGTCAGTGGGATCGTGTTGCAAATCGCCATCCATGGCAATGATGTACTCGCCACGGGCATGATCGAAACCGGCAGCAAGGCCGGCGGTCTGACCGAAGTTGCGGCGCAGTTTTACGACCGTCACTCGACTATCGACCGCAGCGATCTCGCGCAACATCGCGAAAGTCTTGTCGCTGGAACCGTCGTCCACCATAACAATCTCGAAAGTTTCGCCGTGACCTTCCATTACCGCCTTCAGGCGATCATAGAGATCGGTGACGTTTTCTTGCTCGTTATGCAGCGGAACGACGATGGAGTACTTGGGCACGATCTTTTGATTATAGACGGAAAAGCAGTTCTCAGTCCCTGTTCTCAGTTCCAAGTTGGGTACCTTTGGATGTGGATAGTCTGCGGACCGCGGAGTCTTCCGGCTATGAATATCCCCAGAAAAATATTGAGAATCGAGATTCAGGAACCGCACGCTCGCTGATTCATTTTTGAAAACGAGCTTCGATCCACGGAAAAGCAGGTACCCCTCCCCCTTATGCCTATGAGAGGCTTGATGGGCGCGGGTTCTGCTGGCGATCATTCTACGACACCTTTAGCATCAACAACTTGCAGGAAAAATCGAAAGCAATGCAGT
>QIAK01000002.1:4773-7456 GCA_003225515.1 Acidobacteriota bacterium
TCGTAAAGGGTCTTGGTTCGGGCTCGTAGTTCTGGGGGAGGGCGCCGTTGTAATATTGTGCCCGCAGCAAAATCGGTTTGAGCGGGAGCCTTTCGCATGAACAACAAAGAATGGCTTAGACAGTTGTCAAACCTAACCGGCCTGCCGTACTACGAAGGACACAAGGTTTTCGGCGACAAGAGCGGCGCTCTGATCGGCATCCGCGATGGATACATTGTCGCTGTTGGGCCGGGCAAGGGCGAAGGTGGGCACGCCGCGATCAAAATATTGCTGCGTTATGCGAAAGCGCAGGATCCGAAGCGGGTGAAAGAGGCACTGGATCCCGCGAAGGGCAAGTTCAAGCAGGTAACCGTCGACGAGACTAGCGCGACGCTGGCTCGAACGTATTCTCTAGGCAAGCCGGATGCTCCCGGGATTGCCGAAGAGCTGCCGAAGCTGCTGGCCGTATTGAAGACCTCGGCATCGCCGATCGATGGAAAGTGTGAGGAATGTGGGCGGGCGGAACCTCAGATGGTGCTTCTGAATGATATTCCAACCCATTACTGTTCAGGTTGCCAGGTGCAATTGAGCCAGAAGTTAGACGCGGCGGCGGTCGAGTACGAGAAGCTCGATACGAATTTGGGGCTCGGGCTGATCTACGGTATTGGAGCGGCCCTCCTGGGCAGCCTCGCATGGGGAGGCGTCGCCTATTTGCTTCACCGCATTTTTCTTTGGGGAGCCATTCTCATTGGAGTATTCGTCGGCAAAGCTGTGGTGATGGGAATCGGCAAGGTGAACTGGAGCGCCCGTGTGATGATTGGCGTGCTCACCGCCGGAAGTGTAGCGTTCGGGGACGCAATCTTTTATGCGCTGACCGTGATGAACCAGGAGCATGTCACTTTCATGGCAGCCTTGAATGCGGTGCTGGCGAATTATTGGAAGATTGAAACCAGTCCCGATGGCGGAGCCGTGTCAATCCTGTTCGGATTGATCGGCGCCGGCATCGTGATGTACAGCACCCGCAAGCCCTCGTTCAAGGCCCGTTTTGCGCCGCTGGGGACGCCCGCTGTTGCCGTGGGCAGCATCGGGCCGAAGTAATCAAAAGTGTGGCGCGGGTGCTTGCCTATCCCTGTTCTTTGAGCTTCAACTTCGACTTGTTTTCTTCCAGGAAAGCCTTGATCTCGTTGGCGGCGCCGAGCAGGCGGTTCCACTGCTCGTAATAAAGCGTGACCGGGAACCGGCCAAGGCCGTAGACACTGACTCCGCCTTTTTCTCCGACCTTGAAGATCAGGTCGCCGCTGCGCTTCTTGGTTTCGACTTCTTTTTCAAGCTGAGACAGCTTTGCTTTCAATTCTTCGTAAGTTGGTTCTGCCATGATTCCCTCGTATTGATATAAGTGCCGGGTGAGATTGCACAGCAGGCAATGGTCGACTCCGGCTCTATAGTACCGTGCCCATGATTGTATGCTGTGGATAATGTCATAAGCCCGTTTGGGCTGTGCGCGGCTTCAGAATTGGATGTGGAACCTTAGCGAGATGCGTGCGCGGGTTGATAGAACGGATTGATAGAATAAGAATCATCCGCTCGCCAACCGCATCTTTAGGACTTTGTAGTCCAGAGACTTCGTAAGTCCAGGGGAAATGATTGTCTTTTCAGTTTGCCGCACGGCTTATGGCACAGATTGCGCTGGCCAGTATTTTTTCCCTGGTGAGCGCTGGACAAACCACTCCAGCATCCACTTCGAATCAGGATGCGACGGCACAGACCTCCACCATGCAGAGTCCGGCGCCGCAAACTCCCGCGGAGAAATCCGACAAAGCTGCCGACAAAGATAAGAACGCGAATACAAAGGCTGGAGACAAGCCGTCTGCCGGGCAATCCGGGACAGCCTCCGGCACATCATCCGGGACATCGAATGATCGGCTTTTCTATGCGTTGCCGAATTTTCTGAGCCTGGAGCAAGGAGATAAGGTTCCAGCATTGACTGCCAAACAAAAGTTCGGAGTCGTAGCCCGCGGAACATTCGATCCGGTGCAGTATGGCTGGTGGGGATTTCTATCGGCGATTAGCCAGGCCAATGACAGCGAACCGGGCTTTGGGCAGGGCTGGGCTGGGTATGGAAAGCGCTACGGGNNNNTGAAAATTTCATGACGGCCGCCGTGTTGCCGTCAATTCTGCACCAGGATCCACGCTTTTTTCAGTCGGGCAAAGGCGGATACGGACGCCGCACCGTGTACGCGGTCAGTCGAATTTTTATTACGCGAAGCGATTCCGGGCGATCGCAGTTTAATTATTCTGAGGTTTTTGGCAGCGCCATGTCAGCCGCGATCTCGACCTACAGCTATCATCCGCGCAGTAGATACATCAGCACACCGAGCAATCCGCACCTGTTCATTGGGTCCGACCGAACCATCGAAAACACTGCGAGCGTATGGGCCACGCAGCTTTGCTACGACACGTTCACGATCGTCATAAAGGAATTCTGGCCCGATATCCATCGCAAGTTCGCGCAAAAGAAAAAAAATTGAAAGGCGCGAATGAAAGACGCGGGGCTTTTCCGCTCACTCCTAAGGATTGGCTGGATCGTGGTTACTCTTTTTCGGCGTGAGTTTGCGGATGAGGAATTCCTGCAGCAGGTTGGTTAGGGCGTTTGTACCGACTCCGATTCCTGCGTTTTCGAAAGTTAAATCCGCGCCACCCCGGT
>QIAK01000002.1:7485-8410 GCA_003225515.1 Acidobacteriota bacterium
GAATAGTTAGGCTGCCAGTGTCCGTTATCGCCTTTACAAATCACCGCATTGGCAATTGCATACAGCACTCGTGAAGGGGCGCTGCCGGTGCCGTTGTAGAAATAGCGCGGATCCTGCTTCAAAAGAGATGGCAGCATGGCGCCTCCAATGAACGTACCGGTCAGCGTATCGGCATAGACAGCGCCGAAGCGCTTGGCATAGCCTTGGGTTCCCTGCCCGTATTCGCGGAAGTGATTCTGAGCCTGCTGCACTCCCGCTGTGTCTGCCACAACGACCAAGGTAAAGGGATCGATGGACGTCTTCCAGGCGAGCTGGAATTTTTGTTTTGAGTTCAGAGGGGCTGCATTGGGGATGTAGCTGACATAAAAATTTGGGATCGCTCCCAGCACACGCTGCGTCTCTTCGATCTTCATCTGCTCGGCTGCTACTTCGACCTGCGGTACTCCGACATCGACTTCTGTGACGTTGCTGGCAACATCCAACACTATCTGCGGGACTGTGGCGACTTCTCCCAGATGTAGAATTCCCGCCGACGTCTGGGCCGCAAAGCCGGAAGATGTAATGGTTAGACGAAAGGGTCCGGGGACGATATTGGTAAACGAGAACTGCCCATCGGCGCCAGTGAGCGCAACTTGGCTTGAGGATGGGCCCCCACCGTTCAGCGTTACTCGCGCACCTGCAACGAGCGCTCCACTCTGATCCACAACAGATCCGATGATGCTCCCGCTGGCGATGTTTCCTGGCACTTGGCCGGAGGGCTGCTCCTGGGCTGGGCCTGTTCCGTGGGATTGAGGAGCAGGTTCATTCGCAGATGGGGGCGTTTGCTGAGGGTTCTGCCCGAACCCAAACGATGCCCAACTCAGTGTGACCAAAGCGAGCACAAAGACTATGCGTCTGGAGCTGAGATGAATTGCCATGAATAAAT
>QIAK01000003.1 GCA_003225515.1 Acidobacteriota bacterium
AGCCTGCCTGGCCGCCTCCGGGCGCGTTTATGCTGAAAGATGAGGCAGTCTGACAATGGCACCCCCGAGCAATGCAAGCAAGCCATGCCTTGCTGCCGGATGCCGCTGGGGCGGGACGGAGGAAGATCGCGTCATTCTCTTCCCCGAGGGCGCGATCAAGTTGCAAGGCACCGGGAGGCAAGTGCTGGAACATTGCGACGGCCAACGCACATTCGGAGAAATCATTGCGGAGTTGCAGAAGCAGTTTGGTGACGCGGATCCCGGGAAGATTCGCGCTGATATCAGCATTTTTCTAGAGCAGTTGCAGAAGAAGCGAATCGTGGACTACTGAAGGACATTGAGTAATTCGGTGATTGGGACTGCTTTCGCAAACAACTCCCGGCGGATTTTTTAATTACTAAATTACTCAATTACTAAATTACATAATTATCAAATGTTTTCGAATCCTCTCGCCCTCATTGCCGAAGTCACGCATCGCTGCCCGCTGCACTGCGTTTATTGCTCCAACCCTATGGAGTTGGCGGGGACGCAAGCGGAGCTATCCACGGAGGAGTGGGCCAGTGTATTCCAGCAATCGGGCAAGTTGGGGATGCTGCACGCGCATTTTACCGGCGGAGAACCGCTGGCGCGGCCTGACCTGACGGAACTCATCGCTGCGGCGCGCGCTGCTGGACTCTACACCAACCTGATCACGTCGGGCATCGGCCTGAACGAAACGCGCCTGCAGGAACTGGTTAGCGGTGGGCTCGATCATATTCAGATCAGTTTTCAGGATTCGCGTGAAGAAGCCGCAAACTGGATTGCCGGAGCGAAGGCGCACGCGCATAAGATCGAACTGTCGCGGGCGATCCGCCGCCACAAGATTGCGTTCACGGTTAACCTGGTCGTGCACCGACAGAATCTCGATCATATCGAGGAGATGATTGCATTCATCGAGCAACTGAGCCCGGAGCGCGTCGAGATCGCGCACGCGCAATACTACGGATGGGCGCTCGCCAACCGCGCCGCCCTGCTGCCGACGCAGGCGCAATTGGAAAAGGCAGTAGCGATTGTCGAGGAAGCGGAAAAGCGGCTTGCCGGACGGATGCGCATCGATTCCGTGGTGCCCGATTATTATGCGAAGTACCCCAAGGCCTGCATGGGCGGGTGGGGGCGAAAATTGATGCTGATCAATCCATCCGGCAAGGTGCTTCCTTGCCATGCCGCGGAGGTGCTGCCGGGCTTGTCCTTTGAAAATGTGCGAGAAAAGACCTTGGAGTGGATCTGGCACGAGTCATCGTCGTTTCGCCGCTTCCGTGGTGAAGAGTGGATGCCGGAGCCATGCCGCAGCTGCGATCGCCGGATGGAAGATTTCGGCGGATGCCGTTGCCAAGCTTTTCTATTGGCCGGAGATGCAATGGTGACCGATCCGGCGTGCTCACTGGCGCCATCGCACGGCATCGTTGAATCAGTCGTAACGAAAGTGAATTCGGCTGCAACGATCGCACACGCCACGCCCGCGTCATCATTTGTGCAGCTACAGAAGCAGACTATCGATCTGTGGAGTTACCGCAAGAATCCCGAATAGAGTTTTGCAAGGGTGCGGGTTCAGTCCACCCTAAGACCAGAATTTCACCAGCGCACGCCGATGGTGATAGGCCGGAAGTCGGTAGTCGTGCCATTGCGCTTGCCATGCACGTAGCGAAACTCGGCGTAGAAATCGATATTCGGGCGGATCTTGCGGGTTATGCCTCCGCCGAAATTTGCGCCAAATTCGTTTTGGCTCGAGTCGAGAAACTTTCCATTCACTGGAAGGCTTAAGCCGTAACAGGTTCCCCACCACCCAAAAAACGACGTGCAGGGTGATCCTGGAATGGCGGTCGAGGAGTCCAGCTTGCCCGAGCGATGGAGATAAGAGGGCCCCGCCAGCAGATATCCACCCCATGCTTTAGTCGCCTGAATGTTAATGATGGGATCGAGCATGAGAGAGTAGACGTGACTGGTCGCTCCGGGGGCCTGCGCGAGCGCTAACGCCGAATTACGTAAAGGCAAGTTGTCGAATTGGAAATCCAGGCGCAGTCCGAAATACTTGCTGTAATTGCGAGCCGCACCGACCGCAGCAACTCCGCCTCCACCGCGAACAAAAGTGGCAGTCGTCCCATTCGTGAGACTGGCTCCGCCGCCCACGTTGAACGCCCAGTTTTTATAATCCTTTACTTTTGGCTTACGTCCGGGCATGGATTCCTCGGGGGAAGCCTCCTGCGTGCCGGACTGCTGCTGGTTTTCGGGCTGTTGAGCGGATGGTTGCTGCGCCGAAGGCTGCTGCGCGGGGGTTTGTTGGGCGTGAACGGTTGAGGCTCCCGCCAAAATCGTCGCCAGGATCAATTGCAGAGCGAACCTGGATACGGGAACCGCCGCGAACTTTCGAATCATTCATTCTCCTCCCGCTGCCGGGCGTGGTTGCGGACTATGGCGCTCGGCCCTTTGAGCAACCGAGAGGCTTGCGAAAGAAATGTCCGCGATGCTCCCGCCGGGATTGCACTCGCAGCAGGCAGGAACAATATTACCAACTTTGATGCTGATTCCGCGTGCGAGGCCGCCCCTGCGGTGCGCTGGATGGTGTTTACAGTTTCCGAGAAGCTGTGTCGCACGTATGATAAGGGATTCCATTTTCTCTGCGAGAGATTGCTTTGCCTAAGCGGATTTCAAAAACGGCGGCGGAGATATCGCCCAGGAACGGTCCGGAGCGAAGCTCCGAGTGTCGTGTGGCACTGATCGGTTTTGGAACGGTGGGCCGCGCCGTGGCGAAAATCATCTGTGAGAACAACTCCAGTGGTCTTCGCCTCACCCACATCTGCAATCGCAACATAGAGAAAAAGAAAGAGGCGGGGGTTCCCAGCAATATCCCTAGCGACGTGGTCTGGACCGACAATGTGGAATCGGTGCTGAATTCCGACGTTGATGTTGTCATCGAGCTGATCGGAGGCCTGAATCCCGCAGGTCAGATTGTACGGCGAGCGCTCGAATCGGGAAAGTCAGTGGTAACGGCAAACAAGCAACTCATCGCGCGGGAAGGACTCGACCTTCTGCAACTAGCGAGCCGCAATGGATGCCAAATAGAGTTCGGCGCGTCGGTGGCGGGTGGAGTGCCGGTTCTTCCGGCGCTGCGTACCGGCTTGTGCGGGGACCGACTGCACGGCATCGCCGGAATTTTGAACGGAACCTGCAACTACATTCTGAGCCGCATCGAAAATGCGCGAATCCCGTTTAGCGAAGCGCTGGAAGAAGCGCAGGCGCGAGGCTATGCCGAGGCGGACGCATCGGAAGATCTGGATGGCGGCGACGCGCGCGCCAAGCTCTCTATTCTTGCGCTTGCCGGATTGCACGCGCGGGTCGAACCGGAATCGATTCGGGCGAGAACCATTCGCGCGGTCGATGCGGTTGATTTTGATTACGCCGCCGAACTTGGCTGCACCATCCGGCAGATTTCGCGGGCCGACCTGAAAGAAAATATTCTGTTCGCGGACGTTGGGCCATGCGTGGTTTCCTCCGATTCTCCATTTGGACGCGTACCCGGACAATATGGTGGAGACATGGCGTTCCTGGGCGCCGGTGCCGGCGGCGATCCTACGGCGGTAGCTGTGGTATCAGACCTGATGTTTGTGGCGCAGGGACTCTCCGCGAAGTTCGGCGGCAGAAACGCCGCTGGCCGAGACGCAGCAAGCTCCGTCTCTACGCCGAGCATCAGCAGCGATTTCGAAAGTCCATGGTACTTGCGGTTTTTTGTGAAGGATCAGCCGGGAATTGTGGCAAGGCTGGCTCAGATTCTGGCGGCACATCATTTGAATATCGATGCTTTGCTCCAGAAGCCGGGCTTTGAAAAATCCTCGCTGCCGTTTGTGATTACGCTGGAGCCATGCCGGGATTCGCAACTTCATCCTGCACTGGAAGAAATGGCGGGACTGGACTTCGCGATCCGGCCATGTTTGTGCCTGCCGGTCCTGCGGTAAACCGATCCTGCGGGAAAGTCAGCGCCGGTCGTCGTTTTTTGTGGTGCGACGGGCCGACGCCAGCCGAGATTTAGTTCCAGAAGGGATTGTTGAGACCCGCCGGCGCCAGCGCGCTGTCGGTTTTTGCCTCCGTGCCCGATTCGTCCGAGATTTTCTCGTCGATGAAGCGGGACGAGGGTGGTGCAATCACTTGGTCGTTCCTGCCCGGCGTGGGATTAAAAGGATATTCAGATTTCATGGGGAATGAACCTCCATCAATATGATCTGCTTCCATTAAACACCCGTGCGACATCAGGTTGGCAACGAAAGTTTGAATCGAGCCAATCGAAAAAATGCGGGCGCAATTTCAGTGGGCACCTGGCTGCGGATGCGACTGCAATGTCTGGAAGTGCTCTCGCGTGATGGCGTATAGGTTCTCTTCCGGGCTGCCTTCGGTCGCGCCAGGAATCTTTCGTTCGAAATGTAGGCCGGCCTTCTCCAGCACTCGTTGGGAAGCAATATTTTCGGGAGTACAGCGGCCCTGGATTCGGGTCAACCGGAGTTCGCCGAATCCGAACCGGACAATCGTCATCAGGGCCTCAGAGGCGAAGCCTTGCCCACGATGCTGCGAAGCAATGTAGTAATTGACTTCACCGCAGTATTCAAACGTTCCGGGAAGGCGATCGTACCGGATGCGGCAAAAACCGCAATTGCCTACGATCACTCCAGCCTCTTTCAGAAGCAGGGCCCAGGGGCCCATTCCCCACTCCCGATACGATCGAAGGCAAAATTCAAGAAATTTCTCGGCGTGCGGAGTGCCCTCCCAATTGACGACCGCGGTGAGATCGATCGGGCGGAATTCGCGTAAGTACAGGCGCGCGGTCTCAAGTTCGGACATCTTCAGGTTGGACTTCAGCATGAACTGACTCGTTCGCCACGGAGCAAGTGGCGGCCCAGAACGGTTATCATACTCAACGAGTTCCTGCGTGAAGGAACTTACTTTTCGAAAGGATCATCCGTCATCCATGAAATATCGCAAGCTCGGCCGCACTGGTTTTGATGTCAGCGATATTGCGCTGGGACTCTGGGGAATGAGTGGGTGGACCGGGTCGGAGGATCGCGAATCTCTGGCTTCGATGCAATTGGCCATCGATCTGGGATGCAACTTCTTCGACACAGCCTGGGCTTATGGCGAGGGCAAGAGCGACGGACTGCTGGGCGAGATTATGGCGTCCAATGCGGGCAAGAGATTATATGCCGCGTCGAAGGTTCCGCCGGCGAATGACCGTTGGCCGGCTTTGCCGGAGTACATGTACAGCGATGTTTTTTCGGCGAAGCACGTGTTCGAGTATGCGGATCGCATTCGCAAGCAACTGCGGGTAGACACGATCGATCTGCTGCAATTTCATGTGTGGGACGATAGCTGGACTACAGAACCCGAGTTTCGGTCGACGGTGGAAAAACTGAAGCACGACGAGTGGATTCGCTATTTCGGTTTGAGCCTCAATCGATGGGAGCCGGAGAACGGGATCAAGGCATTGCGCACCGGCCTGGTTGATGTGGTGCAGGTGATTTACAACATTTTCGATCAGGCGCCGGAGGACGAGCTTTTCCCGCTGTGCCAGGAACTCAACGTGGGCGTGATAGCACGGGTACCCCTCGACGAAGGCAGCCTCGGCGGCAAGATGACGCTGGAGACTCGCTTTCCGAAAGGCGACTGGCGGGCAGGATATTTTGGTCCGGAAAACCTGCCAAAGACAATCCACCGCGTCGAGAAGCTGAAAGAGATCTTACCGGCGGGGATGACGCTGCCGGAGATTGCGCTGCGATTTATTCTGTCGCATCCTGCGGTGAGCACGACCATTGCAGGCA
>QIAK01000004.1 GCA_003225515.1 Acidobacteriota bacterium
CGACCAAGAGCGGGAATCAGGCTCATTGCCAGGATCACTGCGAAGCGGGTTGCCGAAATCATCACACTTAGCTCCTTCCGTGTACTGACCACAAACATCCCATCGGTCCGGAATAACCGAGGCAAGCAGCGGGGAGGATCATCGATGCCGCGCAGCGGCAGAACAGCATTATTATGGAGTGGCTGCTTTCAGCCAATCCTGCACGCTCGTCTTCGACCCTGGGGGAGCGGATCTGCGAATAGCCAAAAGATCGTACTTCTTCCTTTGCTCCTGGTTAAGTACGGCACGAATCCGGTTCGCGGTCTTGTCCTGAATGGCGCGGAAGCGGTCGATCTGCGCGCTCCCGGCTGGTAGCGGAGTGAAGCGCATTTTCAGCACCTCCTCTTGCCGTTGCTCCAGTATCTTCTGAAGTGCGATTTGCTGCGTCTGGTTAAGTTCCAAGTACTTGGCCAATGCTTTGCCACGTTCATCAGGACTCGGCCGCTTGTGCTTGCGGATCACCGAGTGTGAGGCTCTGGCACTCTCCGCCACCTGCGCGGAAATGCTTGCAGTTAGCAGCAATACCGGCAGCAAGGGAGCTAGCTTCGCGAAAATTCTGCAACGTCGGCGATGGCACAATCGTAAGATTCTCATTCCACCGTTAGCCCGTTCGCCTGGAAACTGCCAATCAACACATTCACGCGGTCCCCGCGCTTAACCACTCGTCCTTTGTTCGAGAACGCCATCCAATACACCTTACCTGCTTCAGGAGAGCCGCTCTGGCGTAACTTACCTACTTTCTCCAGAGAAGGGACTATGAGTTTTACGCCCGCCTTCGGGTCGATCAACGACGGCTCATTCTTCTTATCATTCAGAGGCCCGGCTTTCTGCGCGTCCAGCACGCGGTAGGTGAAACGAATGATTTCGCCGGATTCGACCGACCTTACGTTCAGAGAATCGACCCCCCACAGGAGCGTGTAATACTCCCGCGCCTTCGGGGTCATCCGATTTTGCCCATAACTCCGAGCACGTGCAGCGTATGGGGATTTCACTCCTGCCGAAGACGAGACCTGCGGTTTGCCCAGAGGAGCCACGCTCTGCGCCGCAAGAACGCCGCACAGCAGAAGGCTGGTGAAAATCGCTGGATAATTCATGGGGTTTTCTCTACGTGGGGAGGGCTTTTACTGTAACACAAGAAATTCAGTTGTAACCTATAGAAACCGGGCATCCAGCAGGTTTTCTGGACGCCCGGTTTTCCTTAGGCAGGTTTAGTTAGCGTTGAAGCCACTGCCGTTCTGCGTCGCCGGGCTGGTTGCCGCGGACGGCGTGCCAGTAATGCCCGTGCCGATCACGGTCACATGCGCTCTTGAGGTCAGTGTGTCGGCTAAGCTGGGAGTATATTGCACGATAATTGTGCAGTTCGACCCAGCGTTGACAACCAATCCATTCGCGCAGCTGCCACCGGTGATCGCGAACGATCCGTGCACCACACCGGTTTGATTGACGGCGGGATCGGAACTGAACGTGAACGGCCCAGCGCTCGCTCCGATTGCTGTGTTGCTGACAGTAACCGTCCCGCTATGTGCGGAAGGGCTTCCAGTCACCAGTGATGGGCTTGGCGCTGAGATCGTCAGCGTGGCACCCAGCACGCGGAAGTTGATGGTCGGAGATCCGGCCGGGGTGTTAACGGTAACAGTTCTCAGCCCGGTCCCTGCGTTCGACGCGATCGTGAACGTCGCGGTAACGCTGGTGTCACTGGCCGCATTGAAGTTCGATACGCTTACGCCAACACCGGAAACCGTAACTGAGGTCGCTCCCGTGAGGCCGGTACCAGCTAAGGTGACATTCACCTGCGTCCCTCGCGATGCCGAGGCAGGGCTGATTGACGTAAGTGTGGCACCGAGGACTGTGAATGGCAGTGTGGTGCTAGTCCCGCCAGGCGTGCTAACCCTCAGGTTGTGCGTCCCCAAAGTAGCGTTGCCAGCGATTACGAATGTGGCTGTGATCTGCGTCGAGCTGACTACAGTCACCCCCGTCGCTGTAATACCACTGCCCGCAGTGATGCTCGTTCCGTTAGTTGTGAAGTTCGTGCCCGTCAGAGTCACGCCCACGCTCCGTCCACGAACGCCCGAAGTCGGGTTGATCGAAGAGAGAGTCGGAGTCGGTGGATTCTGCACACTGAACGGCACGGTATTGGAAGTGCCGTTCGGAGCAGTGACACTGATGTTCCTCGCTCCAGTAGCGGCATTCGCTGCGATCGCGAATGTCGCGGTCACGTGAGCGTCATCGATCACCGTGAGAGCGGTGATCGTGATCCCCGCCGCTCCGTTGACGGAGGTCGTGCCGGCCAGGCCGGTACCGGTCAGGGTCACATCGTAATTGTTACCGCGGAACCCGGAGGTCGGTGAGATGGAGCTAAGAACTGGGTGTACCAGGCCTTGGACCTCCACCGCGCCCGCATCGACGATCGGGTTAGCTGCGGTCTTGCGCTGATTTCCGAAGAAGTCAAGCCCAGGAGCCGCGGCGTAGGTGTTGGCGTTCGACGGGATGGAGTCAATCGCCGGTGAGCCGGCCGCTGGTGCATAGTTGCCGAGCGAGTCGCCGTTCGGAGCCATCGGGCTAGTCATGGCCAGAGGGCCCCACTTCATGTTGACCCAATTGTTGCCTTCATCCACCGTTGCGCCGGGCAGGAGGCTGAAGACCGGCACCGGCACCGTTCCTTCGTTTGTGCCTGGAGGTACCTGATAGCCGCCGCTGGCAAATTCCGGCGGCATGCGCGAACCGTTGCAGTACTGGCTGACCAGTCCCAGAGCGCTCGGCGCCTGGTTATTGTTCCCGGTGTAGCCGCTGACGCTGGTCAACACCGAATATTGTGGCCTAAGAGTGAAACCGGAACTGTGGTTGGTCGGGCCCGTGTCGCCACGAACGCCGATATCCCAATAAGTGGCCCCATCAACGCAGGCCCCGGTGCCTCCAGTGATGATGCTGCCGTTCAGGCTAGCTGTTGTGGACCGTGTGCTCGGCTGGTTCAAGGTGGGATGCAGCGTCACCAGAGACTGCTGGTAGTCCGTACCGCCAGTCGTGGTGCCACCAACCTCAAGATGGAAGGCACGGTTTTGCCAGAAAATGTTGTTGGCAAGGAACGGATACGAGACCTGTTTACAATCTCCATTCAGGAGAGTCCCACTCGCGTGACCGGAGGGACATGTCACCGAAGTTGGAAGAAGCGTGCTCAGTTGCGGGCTGTTCGGCGATGCCGAAAGGCCAGCGGGTTGGGGAGCAGAAGCAGTGCAGGCTCCGTTGGCCCCGTTAACGCACGTACCGGGCGGCGGGGACTGATCACTAGCCAAGCCGGCGAAGTAAGCGTTGAAGAGCGTTCCCGCCGACGCCGTGGTGTCATTGGACACCACCGTATTGTTAGTGAAGTTCACCACCAGTGAGTCGAGCAGACCTACTCCGCCGCCGTCCCAGCCGGCCACGTTGTTGACGATGATGTTGTTGGTTACCTTGACGGAATACCAATTTTGCGGACTGCTGGGGAAGCGCACCACATCCGTGCCATTCACGGCTTGGAAGCGAATGCCCCCGCCCGAACCGCTCTCCGCCGCATTGCCAAGAAACATGTTGGCATTGATGTTCAGGCCTGGACCCGAGCCATCACTTAAGCCGGGCACACAATCCACATCCGTCACGGTACCGCATTCAATGGCAACACCGTTTGCAATGGTTTGGCCGTCAGGAGCTGGGCCCATGACAACGAGACCACCGCCGGTTGGGTTCGTACTCTGGTTGAACAGAATTGAGTTGTTGGAGCTGTCGCCGTTATAGCTGAATCCAAGATGAGCGATGCCTCCGCCATCACCGCTGCTCATGTTTCCGCAAATCCAGTTGTAATTCAATTTGTAGTAATCGGAACCGATGCAGAACGTGACGCCGCCACCTCCCGACGGCGTGGACGTAAACAGTTCATCGCCGGTGGAAGAGTTTAAGGTGACCATGTTGTGATGCACTTTTGTGTGGGTGTTGAAGCAGTAGGGCAGTTGGGTACCGTTCGGGCCAGCGGACTCACAGGAGCCAGGCGCCGGACTAGTGGCGTCGCCCTTGAAATAACCGTCGCCGAATTCACCCTGGCCGATTTCTATGCCGCCCGACAGGGTTCCGCTGTTGTTGCGAACTCGGTTGTTGGAAATTTCAATGTTGTGTCCCCAGCCGTGAACGAGAATGCCGCCGCCACCCTGGGAGCTATTGGTAATTAAGAAACCATCGATCCGCGACGGATTGCACTGGAAATTGCTCGGGAACGGGTTTGCAACGAACCCCGAAGCGCCGGGTCTCGCCCTTCCGCAATCGGCGGCCGTTAGAAGCGTAGTTCCGGCTGGATATGCGGCTTCGGCGCCCACTCCAAACCAATCGGTCCCGGCAGGAACTCGCACTCCTTTAGCGAGTACAGTAATTCCAGCGCCTTCATACGATCCCATCAGAGTAGGCTCTTGCAGCATTTCCGCAAGGTTGCCGTTCACGGTGGTGTCCCAGCCAAGAATGCCTTCGAATGGGATCCGGTCCACCTGCGGAACGTTGGGTGTAGAACTGAAGTAGTTCCAGCCCGTACCCGGACAACTTAATCCACCGTCGGCCGGATCGTAAGGATTAGTTCCGCCGTTAGGACCGTTGCCCGTAAACGGTTGTCCATTGAGCGCCATTCCAAACAGGCAGCTTACCTGACGTCGCCAGGGATCGATTACTCCGGCCGGGTGTGTATCACCATTGATAACCGTGGACACCGCGCCGAGACCTTGCAGCCGAACCGGCTTCCACATAAGCAACAGCTCTTTGTAGGTGCCCGGAGGAACGATGATCATGTCACCCGGAGCAGCAGCGTCGATCGCAGACTGAATCGTTTGGCCCGCAGTCAAAAGGGTGGGAGTCTTGCCGCCAACCGTGATGGTCACGGTATCTATCGATTGTTTGCCGGCGGCAGTTGTGATGGCCAATTCACCGCACAGGGCAGTTGTTGTGCCTGGCGGCGTATATTGGCTTTGCTGTTGCAAGGAGCATTGCGGCACACCTGCGGGGACGGCGACTTGGATTTCAGTGTCACTCCAGCCCAGAATCTGGTCCGCAGTTAGCTTCACACCCCCGATTGACACCGATCCCCTCGTACCACCAAATCCATGGTGGCGCATGATCGTCTTCTGATTGAAAGGCGCAGCGGAGGCCGCAGGGCCTGAGTAAGCATAGTTATTCACAGCCTGGTCGCCCATGGCGGCGATTGTAAGAGTATGGTCCGTCCCACTATCACTGACCCACGGCCCAGCTATATCAGAGCTCGTGACGCTCGCGATCGCAGGAGTGCCATCCGGGTAGTCGCAGTCGGGATGGTTGTAACCTTCGGCGAATGCGGTGTTGGGGATGACGGGCGTGTCCAGATAACCGGTTTCCCCCGGCATCATCGGCCACTCGTAGCAGAACTGACTGTAGCTGTCCTGGTAAAGCGGATCCGGCGCCGCGTCAGTTCCCCGGTCGTTCATGCACATTACGAACATCTGCGGCACATAGCCGCTCGGATCGGGCGGGTTCACTCCCCAGCTCGAGTAAGTTAGGCCGTTGAAGATTCCCCACTGATCGGCGTACACGCGGGAGACTTCGTTGCCAGCCCAATCTTTCACCGAAACCGGAAGGTAAGGCGGCTCAAACTTCTCCCCGAAGGCGGGCGAGAAGGGGTCGAATTCCGAGGTGAAATCGTCCGTGATGATCCCGGTGTAATGACCGGCGACATGCGTCGAAGTGAAGACATAGAACTTCGCCAACACTGACATCTGGTCTTCCAGAGTCACTTCTTTGCGATCGCAAAGAGGCCGCGTCGCACCCGCAAACGGAGCGTTCTGCCCCGATGCCGGGAACAGGCTCATGTAGTCTGGAACGATGCGCTGGGTACCAACGCACGGCCAGAAGACTTCGACGCTTCCTGTATCACCTTCATGGCGCGGATGTGCGCCCTCGTCTGTTGTCGGGATCTGCGGATTGTTGGCATTGTAAGCGGTGTTGACGGCCGCTTGATCCGGCATGATAAAGATGTTGCCCAAACCCGCGAACTGCTGCGTTACCGGCGCCTCATAAGCGTCGCCCATCAGAATGTTCTTATCTTCTTCCTTCACCAGCTCATAGCCTGGAGGAACAATCATCTCCACCACGTACTTTCCAGGTGGCAGCATCGGCTGTCCGTAGTCCCAATCTGTCGGTGCGGTAGCGGTATCAGCCACGCACAGTGTGCAGTTTGTCCCTGTGGGTTTTCCGGTCTGAGGATTTCTCGCCGTGACACTCGGGAACTGGTACATACCATTGTAGGGAGCGGGCTGGAGCTGGTTCCAGTTGTGCATCCCGTCGTAACACTTATATTGGGAGTGATACGGCAACGGTGTTCCCAGGCTCAGGA
>QIAK01000226.1:0-4445 GCA_003225515.1 Acidobacteriota bacterium
TCACGGGAAAGTTGATGTGCGATGGAGGTAGCGTGTTCCGCACCGGCGTCAACGAACGCAAGTACACGGCAACCGACGCCAGGTCTTCATCCGAGAGATGCTTGTAATCGGAATACGGCATCATGGGGAACAGGATGCTGTCGTCGTGCTTGACTCCCTCGCGGATGGCGCGGGCGATCTGATCGTCGCTCCACCCGCCGCTGCCCGTCTCGGGGTCAGGAGTTAAATCAGGCGCAACGATGGTGCCCGGAAATCCGGCAACCGGCAAAACCTGGCCGATCAGTTCCTTTCCCGCGAGGGTGGGCGCGCCATGCTGCGTCCAGTCTTTAGGGGAGTGGCAGACCTCGCAATTCAGCAATCCTTGCACCAGGTATTGGCCACGCGCTACGCGCTCCGGAGTGCGCTCGAACTGACGATTGGTCAGCGCCCGCTTCTTCGGACCGAGGAATGGTCTCCATCCAATGGTGAACGTGATTGCGACCGCCAGGAGCATGCAAACTACAACGGTCGAGACGAGCAGAATTTTCCCGAGTTTTTTCATTCGGTCGGCCAGCTTCCCTTATTTGTTTCTCTGAATTGTTTACGCAACGTTAAGCGCGCACATCATACCGTCTTGGCAAAAAGGTTGAGCAGGCAGGTTTCAGCGCCGCTATCGTTTCTTTTTCTCAGCCGGAGCGTGTTTCGCAGCCGCCTTCGCCGCAGCCTTCTTCGCCGGTTTCGCGGCGGGCTTCGCAGACTTGGCCTCGGGCTTAGCAGGCTTAGATTTTTCCGCAACCTTAGCCGCTTTTGGTGGAGGCGGAGCGGACGACGGGGCCGGCACTGCTGCTGCTGCAGCCTTACCCTTCTTTCCCGCTTTTGGACCGGGCTTCGCCGGTACAGCCACCGGAGCAGCTTCAGCCGCGGCCTTGGCGGCGCGTCCACGCCTGGGTGCCGGAGGAGGCGGAGGCGGTGGCGGTGCGAACGGCTTCAGGAATTTCAGAGTTTCAGTACGCGAGCGCAGCTTGCCATCGAGCAATAGCATGAAGACGTCGTTGGCAATTTTCGGATACTCCGGCAACTGCGGAGTGATCAGCAGTTCCGTCATTTCAGGCAACGGAATCTTCTGCTGTACCTGGCGCCACTTAGTAAGATAATTCTTGATCTTTTGTTCCACCGCCTGCTGCTTGGCGGTTACGGCGAGGAACAACACCATCTCGGCGCGTGCCGACGACAGCAACTGCCAGGTGCGCGACGGCGTAGCCGCTTCTTTACCCATCAGGCGCTTGGCCAGTTCTTTGGCATGATCTTCAATGTCCCGCCAGGCTTCTACCAGATCCTTCCGCGGAATTGATTTTTGAATATCCGAGATATCTTTTTCGGAAAAGTGCGAGGTCAGGAAGTACATCACAGCAGGGCCGGCATCGGGAGAGTACCCCATATCAACCATCTGCTGGCGCGTTTTCATCAGTTGCGTGATGCCGTTGGTGTCGACCTTGGCGAGGGTCCAGTGATCGTGCAGGACCTCAAGCCAGCCTTCCTTTTCGAGCATCTTCACGACGTGCAGCGGATCGTCTTCATGGGCCAGAGCGGCAATTTCGTGTCCGATGGACGAGCGCAGAATGTGGTCGATGTACTTGCCTTCTTTGGCAGAGTCGTAGCGGGCCTGGGTGCGCTCCTCGAGCGGCCAGTGGAAGCGGGCGGCGAAGCGAGTGGCGCGAATCAGGCGAGACGGATCTTCCAGGAACGAATAATTGTGCAGAATCCGAATTACTTTGGTCTCGAGATCGGCTACGCCGTTGAAAGGATCGAGCAGCAGTCCGCGGGAACCTTCATTGAGCGATAGCGCCATGGCGTTGATGGTGAAGTCGCGGCGGCGGAGGTCCTCGTGGATGGTGGCAGGAGTGACGAGCGGAGGCTTCCCCGTCTTCTCGAAGCGCTCCGTGCGCGCCATGCTGATCTCGGCGCGGGCATTGCCCGGCAGCGAGATGAAGATGGTGCGCATATCCTCTTCGACTGCCGTGATCTTGGCGCCGGCTTTTTCGAGCTCTTTCTGAAGCTTGAGAGGATTGCCCTGGACGGTAAAATCGAGGTCGCGGATAGTGAATCCGCTAATGATGTCGCGGATGGCGCCGCCGGTGAGATAAAGATTCAAGCCCGCGGCGCGGGCTACGTCTTGCACCAGGCCTACGCCCTTAAGTTGGTCCGGCGTAAGCCGGATTTCCATCGTGTAAATGTAGTCAGCCATTCGCTTTCAAGCGGATATCAGAACCTGTCTCCGGGAAGCGATTTAAGTTGCAACCGCGATCCGGGGGAAGGCCGGACGAACCAAGCTTTCCACAGCATTTCCACAGCCCTGCGAGCCACAGTATCTGACCCCTCAGCCACACGAATGCAAGTGGCTAAATATAAAGTACTTATGCGCAGTGGAAACTTTGCGGCAAGCTAAAGAAAATAACACAACGTTTACATTTTGGCTACTGCCAAGGCGGATTCCATTCGATTTCAGCAAATAAGGTGCGAGAATCGAAGGCGGCTTCCGGCTATCGGCGTCCGGCTTTCGGGTCGAACTCGCTTCAGCGGCGTGCGAAATTGCGGAAGCCGAATAGCGGAAGCCGCTCCCATGCCATCAACGCACAAAAAAGTGATTGTCCGCAAGATGGACCGCGACAGCGTCTCGGGCTATGTCTCGCCATCGCAATTTGTGAACGAGGGCAAACTCGAACTGCTGAACACCGCCGGAACTGTCATTTCCATGGACCTGCGCGAGATTAAGGGCGTGTATTTCGTGCGGGAGTTTGGGGAAGCCGAATCGCTGACGCGTAAGACGTTCACCTCCCGTCCGCGATCGGAAGGACTGTGGGTGCGCCTGCGATTCAAAGACAGTGAGGTTTTGGAAGCTCTGATGCCAGCCGACCTGACCCAGACCACGCCTGAAGGATTCCTGGTGAACCCTCCGGACCAGCGTTCGAACACGCAGCGCATTTTTGTGCCGCGGACGGCCTTAGAGTCGCTAACGGTGCTGGCTGTGATCGGCGCGAGCCGGCGGCAGCGCCGCGGCGGGACACAGGATCAGCGGCAAGTGCCAATGTTTGACGAATAACGGAAGAACTCGGGAGCATTCCCAAGCTCTTACACCAACCCGGTCTCAAGACATGACTCCGACCCGCGGATGAGTATGCCCTAAAATTGTTGCAATTCTGCAGGACTTGCAGTAACGTTCTCAGTCCACACAGGCTTAGGCCTGACGAAGAGCCGACCGGACCATTCCTTCCTCCTCCCGGTCAGACTTCAGTGGACGTCGTCTATCTCGATCACAGGTGAGCCCGCCATGCGACCGATCCCGGTTTCGTGTCCCAGTGTTTGTCTCTCAGGTATTCGTTCCACTCTTATCGCGATCACGCTTGTAGTTCTTCAGGTGATGGTCTGCTTGCCCCTGCATGGGCAGGTAGCGCCACAGTCAATGACTGTGCGCCCTCTGATCACACAGCTTGTGGATGAGGCGCAACTCACCACGCTAAAGGGCAATACGCATCCGCTGGCGCGGGCTGAGTTTGATCTGGGAACGGCTCCGGCGGAGCTGCCTATGCAGCGCATGCTGCTGGTGCTGAAGCGCGACCCTGATCAAGAATTCAGCCTCAGAAAGCTGCTCGATGATCAGCAGGACAAGGCCTCGCCGAACTATCACAAGTGGCTCACGCCGGAGTCGTACGGCGCGCAATTCGGACCAACCGACAGCGACCTGCAGACGATTACTTCGTGGCTGCAGTCGCATGGATTTCAGGTGGGCTCGACGAAGGGACGGACGGTGTTGGAGTTCTCGGGAACGGCCGGGCAGGTGCAGGAAGCATTTCACACGACGATTCACAAGTACGTGGTTGGCGCAGAACAGCATTGGGCGAATGCCAGTGATCCAATGATTCCGAGCGCTCTAGACGTTGCGGTGGCTGGAATCGACTCTCTCCACAATTTTCCGCGAAAGGCAATGAACAGTTTCGTCGGAACGTATTCTGAAGAGACGAAGCAATTGACTTCAGCAGAACCGAATTACACGTTTTCCTGCGGCGGCCAGACGTGTTATGGCCTTGTCCCCTACGATTTCGCGGCAATCTATGACGTGCTTCCACTCTGGAATGCGGGAATCAACGGCACTGGCCAGACGATCGCAATTGTCGGCCGCACCAACATCAATCAATCAGACGCAACCGACTTCTGGTCCGTCTTCGGCCTCAGCGTTCCAGCGAACAAATTAACGGTCACACTCAACGGAGCAGATCCTGGAATCAATGGCGATGAAGGCGAAGCCGACATTGACATCCAGTGGTCGGGCGCTGTCGCTCCGCAAGCGTTGATTAATTTCGTGACCACCGCGTCAACGAATACCACTGATGGCACCGATCTCTCGGCGGTGTACATCGTAGAGAACAATCTGGCTTCGGTGATGAGCGAGAGCTATGGGGATTGCGAAT
>QIAK01000226.1:4457-15416 GCA_003225515.1 Acidobacteriota bacterium
CGGGAAATCAATTTTTTTCCATGATCTGGGGACAGGCGGCGGCCGAAGGGATCAGCGTCTTTGTTTCGTCTGGCGACAATGGGAGCGCGGGTTGCGACAGTCCTGGGGGTCCGGCGCAGTATGGGCTGAACGTAAATGGAATCGCCTCTACGGCGTTCAACGGGGCAGTCGGAGGAACGGATTTCAATCAATACAACAAGCAGTCGACGTATTGGAATTCGTCGAACACGGGATCGACCCAGCAATCTGCAAAGGGATACATTCCGGAGACGACCTGGAACGATTCGTGCACAAATGCTCTCGCCGTTACTCTGGGCTTCGGCAGCAATGCGGAGCAGGCCTGCAACAATCCAAGCATGATTCAGGATGGCGGGCTGAACTCAATCGCGGGGAGTGGCGGATTGAGCAACTGTGTGGTCAACACACAGGGAGCCGTCGGCAGTTGCACGAGTGCGTATACAAAACCTACGTGGCAGACCGGGACTGGAACGCAGACCGACCAGGTCCGCGACCTGCCGGATATTTCATTATTTGCCAGCAACGGGTTCCTCGGAAGTTTCTATGTGGTTTGCCAGCAGGATCAAACTTACGGTGTCTGCAACCTGAACAATTTCGCGGGCTACGGCGGAACGTCCGTGGCTTCGCCGGCTTTTGCCGGAATCATGGCATTGGTGAACCAAAAGACGGGAACGCGGCAAGGTGTGCCCGGATTTGCTTTGTACCAACTTGCGAGCAAGCAACCGAACGCATTTCACGACGTTCCTTCCGGTTCCACCATCGGAGTTCCCTGCGCCACTAGCTCTCCGAACTGCAGAACGAACATTTCGGGCGATTTTTATGGCGTACTGACTGGGTATAGCACCGGGACCGGCTACGACCTGGCGACAGGCCTGGGATCGGTCGACGCCGCTAATCTCATCAACAACTGGAGTAAGGCGACGTTCACAGCGACCACTGCGACCCTAACGCTGAACAACGGGAATCCAGTGAATGTAACGCATGGCACCGCGGTGCCGGTTGACATTGCGATCAGCCCGACCGCCAGCAAGGGCAGTGCTGCCTTGCTGGTTGATGTCGGCCCAGGAACCACAACCGGCCAGGCCATCGACTTCTTTTCGTTGAGTGGAGGGTCAGCTGCGGGCAACACGAGCGTTCTGCCAGCAGGTACCTACAATGTGATCGCACATTATGGGGGCGACGGCACCTACGGCGGCAGCTATTCCAAATCTGTGAGCGTAACCGTGAGCAAGGAGAACAGCACGGTGTCTCTGCCGGGGCTTCAACTGGGCGGCGCAGCCGTCACAACGGTGAAGTATGACGATCAGTACACGTTATTGGCCGGCGTGGAGAACGCAAGCGGAAAGCTCTGCAACCCCCCACCCTATGGCGAGATTGTCTGCCCAACAGGAACCATGAACCTGACAGACGGGGGCGCTTCGCTGGGAAATGGAACTTATCCCCTCGACACTACCGGATCAGTGCAGACGCCGGGCAATGCGTTTATCTTGACCGCTGGCACGCACCAAGTGGGGGCCCAGTATAATGGGGATTCAAACTACAACCTGGGATCAGCGTCTGTAGCAATCACGGTCAATCCGGCGGCCACCACCATGTCGAGTCCTTATGCGAACGACGGAACAGTAGGCCAATCTGAGTCCATGGCGGTCAATGTAACCACAACGAGTTACGGGGTTGCGCCAACTGGGACCGTAACTTTCTATGCGAATGGGAAACTTCTTGGCGGAACGGCATCCTACAACCCGAACAGCGGTTACGGGTACGCATCCCTGTACGCATGGTTTGACACTGATGCCAATGCATTTCCATCGCCCGGAGAGTATGCAATCACAGCCAAGTACAGCGGAGATGGGAATTACACTGGCTCTACCTCAACCACGACCTACATCACGCTTCTTTATCCCACTCCTTCCCTCACGATGACTCCGCAGTCTCAAATCGTGAACTACGGCGGAAGCGCGACGGTCGCCGCTTTGGTGTCTTCAGGTGACAAGAAGGCATACCCTAGCGGAACCATCACTTTCGTTGATGCTCAAAGCCAAGCGACATTGTCGGGACCGACAACGTGCGCGAAGACGACGGACAGCAGCGGGAACTACGCGTGCCAGGCTTCCGCGACCTACACCGTAACCGATGGAAGCGGTGCGGTGGCCAACTACAGTGGGGATACCAACTATCCTGGGTCGAGTGGATTCGCTGACGTCGAGATGCCCGACTTTTACCTGAATGCAAATCCCACTCAACTCGCGCTCACGGCTGGGCAACCGCAGGCCGTGACTTTGAATATAGGTTCGATGGCAGGCTTCAATGGGAATGTCACCAGCTTCTCTTGTTCCGGCCTGCCGGCAGAAACAACTTGCACATTTAACCCTGCTCAGTTGACGGCTGATCCGAATCAATTGGTTCCCACCACGCTGACGATCACGACGACGGCAATAGGACAATCTCGTAACCGATTGCGGGCCGGAGGGTTGAAAACGCCATGGCTGGCTGCGGCAGGAATGTTCTTGCTGAGTATCTGTTTCATCGGACTTTCAGGCCCGCGCAAACGAGGGCTGCCGCTTGTGTTGATGCTGATGGCAACCGCTTTGATCCTGCCGAGTTGCGGAGGAGGGAGCAGCGGCAGCGGGGCTGCCACTGGAGGCGGTGGTGGACAAAAGAATCCCGTACCGTCGATCACATCCTTGAGCCCAGCGGAGGTGGCGGCTGGGTCACAGATTTACCCTGGCATCACCATCAATGGAACGAACTTCATAGGTACATCGACGGTGACACTAGGTGGCGTCGCAACTGGGTGGTACGTAAGCCCAACTCAGATGATGACCTCCCCGACGACAAGCCAACTCGCAATGATATCGCAACTTCCGGTGGTGGTGACGAACCCGGGTCCCGGCGGCGGAGCTTCGACCCCAGTCAATTTTGTGGTGACAACTGGCACTCCGACCGGCAGCTTCAACGTCATAATTACCGCAAGCGGAGGTGGATTCACGCACAACACTACCTTGTATTTGTACGTGCAATAGCAACAATCTCCGCAAGTATGGCGCCAAACTCAACTTCTCGGGTGGTGTAAACGCGAGAAGCCGCCTCGCGCTGCTCAAGCTAACTCCCCACGGCGATGATTCTTAGCCTGCGCCTGGTGTACGATTGAGGCGCATTTCTACCTCAATCAACATGAAACTTTCTGCGATCGCGTCTGCTCTCGATTTGTGTCTTGAAAACGGTTCCCCTGACACGGAAATCACTGGGCTCAACGGAATTGAACAGGCCGGTCCTGGAGAGCTCACGTTCATTTCAAATCCTAAGTATGCGGCGGCGGCGCGCACTACGCGGGCTTCCGCAATCATTGTCGGTGAGGACTTCCCTGCTATCGCTTCATCGATGTTGCGGGCGAAAGATCCTTACCTGGCGTTTGCGCGGGCGCTTGAGTTATTTCACCAGCCGTTGCGCTATGCGCCTGGGATCCATCCCACGGCGGTGGTACCGGCGAGCGCTCGAATTGGCGCGAACGCTCACATCGGCCCATACGTTGTAATCGCGGAAGGCGTCGAGATCGGCGCGAATGCGGTGCTGCTGGCACATGTCGTAATCTATCGCGGCGTCGCGATCGGGGACAACTTTTTCGCCCATGCGCATTCCATGGTGCGCGAGAACTGCCGCATTGGCAATAACGTGCTTTTACAGAACGGAGTCGTGATTGGGGCGGACGGCTTCGGCTTCGCGAAGACAGCCGAAGGCCGCTGGCACAAGATTCCGCAGCCGGCGCCTGTCGTGATTGAAGATGATGTGGAGGTCCAGGCGAATTCGTGCATCGACCGCGCCAGCGTTGGAGAAACGCGCATCGGTCGAGGGGTGAAGGTCGACAATCTGGTGCAGGTGGGACACGGATCTCACGTGGGTGAAGATGCGCTATTGTGCGCGCAGGTCGGGCTCGCGGGTTCGACGGAAATCGGCAATCGCGTCATTCTGACCGGACAAGTCGGCGTGGTCGGGCACTGCAAGGTGGGAGATAACGCCATCGTGACTCCGCAAAGTGGCGTTGCACATGATATTCCGGCGGGCGCGCTGGTCAGCGGTGCGCCTGCCGTCGATCACAAATTGTGGCTCAAGTATTCGGCGATCTTGCCGCGGCTGCCGAAGTCTTTGGGTTCAATCGGAGGATGAAAGATCACTTTCACCAATCCTGGCTTGATGGAGAATCTTGCCTTCGGCATGGTGTAATGGGTGCCGGCGATCGTGACTGGGACGACAGGAACATTGCATGCGGCTGCAAGGTAAAACGGACCTTTCTTGAAAGGCAGCAGTTTGCCATCAAAGGAGCGCTTGCCCTCGACGTAGATGGTCATGTTGAGGCCCTGGTCGACGACAGCTTTCGCCGCGCGCACGGCTTCAATGCCGGCATCGCGATTGCCGCGATCGACAGGAACGAGCGAGCCTATGCGCATGGCGCGACCGAGAATTGGAACTTTGAACAATTCTTTTTTCACCATGACCGAGGTGCGTCTCGGAATCAGCGGGATTTGAATCGGAGGGTCGAGGTTCGACACGTGGTTGGTCATAAAAATGTAACTGCGTGAGTGGTCGAAGCGATCGAGCCCTATGGTTTGAACGCGCACACCTGCAATCCACACGCCCGCCCATGCGCCCCACATGAACAGGCGATACAAAACGCGAACATCGCCCATGATGAAGGTCGCCGGAAAACCAATGAGCGCGGCCATCGGAGCGGCCATCGTCCAGAAGATCAGCATTGCAATCGTACGGATCATTTTTGCGTCGCCGCTCCGGTTGATGTAGCTGAAGCCGAGTCGGCGGTCTGCGCTTCGCCTTTGAGCCACGCGGCGCGGCGCGCACGTTGTTCAGCAGTTACCGACTCAAGATTCTTTACTTCGTACAAGATTTCCTGGCGGCTTCCAATCTTCCATTTCAGTTCACGCTCAGCGCCGCGGCGCGATCGAACTTTTACTGCAAGCATATCGCCGGGATTCATACTTGAAAGTTCCTGGCGAGACTCCTGAGCGGCGGGCTTGCCTTGCAGTTCGATGATTGTGTCGCCTACTCGCAGACCAGCGCGATCGGCCTCGCTGCCCGGTGTAACTGCGGCGACCGCCATTGGCCCGTCGAAATTGCGGGATGCAATGAAACCTGCGTCCGGCAAGGTATTCGACACTGCTTCCACCCGCAGACCGACAGAGCGAAGAAAATCATTCCAAGGAATCTCTTCGGTTCCAGCGACATACTTCGCGAAGAACGAAGATAGGTCGGCGTGGCTGACGGCCTCGGCGGATTGGCGAACGCCTTCGGAGTCGTTGAAAAACTTACCCTGGCGAGCATAGTTCTCATTCATCCATTGCAACACTTCGCGGAGCGACGCCCGCCCGCGGCTGGCCTCGCGCACCGCGAGATCGAGCACCATGCCCAGCAACTCACCTTTGTTGTAGTACGAAATGCTGCGCTCAGGACGGCGGTAGTATCCATTGCCTTCGAGCCAGGCGTCGAGACTCGACTCTTCGGCCGACTGCGTGAGATGCGCCGGACGCTGCTCGAGTTCCGTGATCTGCTCTCCGAGCCGGTCGAGATATTGTTTTTCGTCGATCAGTCCCGCTCGCAATCGTATTGTGCCTTCAGCAGTGCTGGTTACGCCTTCGCTGAACCAAAGCGCCCGCGTGTAATTTTCTTTTGTGTAGTCCACCGGCTCCAACGTCTGTGGACGAATGCGCTTTACATTCCACAGATGAAAAAACTCATGTGCGGTAACGCTTGTAAGAGCGTCGAGCGATTGCTTGATCGTATCCGCGTTCAGTTCGATTGCCGTGGAGAAGGCGTGTTCCATGCCTCCTCCCGCCGGTCCGTGTGGGAAATGATAAATAAAGGTGTAGGACTCGAAGGGACGATCATTCATCCAACTGGTAGCCGCCGCGATGATTTTGTGCAGCGCTGAAACAATTTTCTCCATGTCGTAGTCGGCGGGGTCGGCATCGATGACTACATGGAAGTGGCCACCAGCTTCATTGAATTCGGACTCCTGGAAGTTGCCGATCTCCACCGGAGAGTCGACGAGTCGATCATAGTTGGGTGCTTTGAATTCTCCGTCGGCAGATGATTGAATCGGGGATGCGATATGCCAGCCGTCAGGTAGGTGGCTGAAATGCACGATCAAAGGGGCGGAGCGTGCGTCAACCTCATAGATCAGGAGCTGCGCTAAGTTCAGGAAAGCGTGATGCGGGTTGAACTGAGCGCCGAACGGGCCTGGCGAATCAACGTAGATCTGATAGTCGACGATCGCGCCGGCCTCGGCATCCTCGATCTGCCAACGACTCTTATTGAGTTCGACAACCGAGATAGCGCGGCCGGAGCGGTCCTTGGCGCGAATCCAATTCACGTACTGACCAAAATCGCGAATCTGATAGAGAGCGTTCCAAACGGGAAGCTGAAGCTCACGCACTGGCGCACCCGGAGGCAGAATCATCTGCACCTCTATCAGATGCTGCTCGGGTGAGTCAAGAATTATCGTGTATCCGATGGGAGCCGGGGATTGTGCAGTTGCGAGAGAAGTTATGGTTAGAAAAACAGCAAAGACGGCGAGCCGCAAGGACCGAAGCCTATCTCGATGAAATGGACTCATCGAACTCCTGCCAGCTCCCGCAGACGCGCCGGAAGTTTTTCATAGATTCCGCCGAAACCTCCATTGGAAAGAATGGCCACGACATCGCCGCTGCGCATCTCGGGTGCAACAGACTGCACGATTGCGTCCGCGTCGGCGACCAACCGCGCCCGTCGACCGTTCTGCTCAATTTCCGCTGCCAAGGCGGGCAACTCCAGGCGCTCGTTTTCCGGAACCGCTTCTGAGCGGAACACTCCTGCGACGATCACCTCATCGGCCTGCGACAGACTGCGGGCCAAATCTGTTTGTAAAACTCGCCGCCGCAAAGTATTCGAGCGCGGTTCCAGAATCGCCCATAGTCGCGCGCCAGGGTAGCGCGCTCGCAACGCTCTCAAAGTTCCTGCGATGGCCGTGGGGTGATGCGCAAAATCGTCGATGATGGTAATGCCGTTCACTTCCGCTTTCACTTCAAGGCGGCGTTTCACGCTCTTAAAGGTCTTCAGCCCGGCGGATATTGCCTGTTTCGGAATTCCATACGAAGCGGCGAGCGCGGCAGCAGCAGTGGCATTCCAGACGTTGTACTCTCCCGCGAGCGGAAATTCGAGATCGGCCCACGGCTGTCCATCGTGAAGGACCGTCCAGCATGTGCGGGCAGGTTCGAGACGCAGATTCGCTATTTTCCAATTGGCGCGCGGCCCGGCGCCATAGCGCTCCACCGGGCAGAATGCCTTGGATAGACAGCGCTCCAGGCTTGGACTTTCATTGGAGTCGCCGGCGAAACCATCGAAGGCTACGATTCGACCGCGGCGCGGAATCAGATTCACCAGGCGCTTGAACGCAGTCTCCACTGCATCGAGATCTTTATAGATGTCAGCGTGATCGAACTCGACTGAGGTCAGAATGATCGAGTCCGGAAAGTAATGCAGGAACTTCGGTCCCTTGTCGAAGAAGGCTGTGTCGTACTCATCGCCCTCCAGGATGAAATGCTTTCCCGACCCCAAATGAAAGCTGGAGCCGAAATTCTCAGCGATTCCGCCGATCAGAAAAGACGGCTGCAGTCCGGCGGAATGAAAGATCCATGCCAGCATTGAGGTTGTGGTGGTCTTGCCATGGGTTCCGGCAACGACCAAAACATCTTTGCCGCGAAGGAATTCGTCGTGCAGCAATTGAGGCAATGAACAAAACGGAATCCGATGGTCGAGAAGGTGCTCCAGTTCCACATTCCCGCGAGACATGGCATTGCCAACCACCACGAGGTCGGGCCGGGGCTCGAGATTCCTTGCATCGAAGGGCTGGGCCACGGGAATGTTCAACTCGCGCAGGAAATCTGACATGGGAGGATAGGCTGCGGCATCGGATCCAGTGACGCGAAATCCGCGCTGCTTGAGCATGCCCGCCAGAGATGCCATGGCAGTGCCGCAAATACCGATCAGGTGAATATGTTTTTTGTCGTTCATGCTTTCAAAAAGACAGTGCGACGAAACCTTACGGCGGGGCTGAAGCCGCGCCTTTCAGAATTCAAATCTGGACCGCCGATTCTAATATTCTCAGGACCAAACGTTGGGCGCGCACCGATAATTTGGCCCGGACACCAAAAGGAAGCGTGATGTTGCCTGACGTCACGTGCCCTGACTTTACGCCGAAAGCAACCGGCACTCCCAACTCACCGACGATCCGGTTGACCACATCCGGCAGAGTGTAGCCTTGATTTGTCGTCTGAACACAGTCGAGCATCTCTCCGAAGACGATCCCTCGGACCGCGTCGAATTTTCCCGCAAGTTTCAATTGCATGAGCATGCGATCGATTTGATAGGGCTTCGCGCCAAGATCCTCGAGGAACAAGATTGTTCCCGTAGTGTCGATTTCATAGGGTGTCCCCAGCGATGCAACGAGAATCGAGAGACATCCGCCGTACAACACTCCTTCTGCCTCGCCCTCGACCAGTCCAACGATTGCTTCAGCAGGAACATCCCACGGGGTGGTTTGCGAAAGGGCCGCCTGCCAGGATTCCAACTCGACGCCGTTTTCGTGGGCCCAATCTTTGGCGGCCATGGGTCCGTGGAAAGTAACGAAGCCGTCTGCACCCGTAAAGTGCGTTAACAGCGTCGTGATGTCGCTGTATCCGACGAAGATCTTGGGATGTGTTCTGATCTTTTCAAGATCAAGCTCGCGAAGCAGGTAGTTCGCGCCGTATCCGCCACGCGCACAAATGATCGCGCGGATGTCCTGTCGCACAAACATTTCTTCCAACTCACGCGCCCTCCGGTCGGCCGAACCCGCAAAATATAAATCCTGATCCAGAATCGAATCGAAGTAGCACGGTTTGTATCCGGCCTGGCGAAGAGCATCGCATCCCGCGTCGAGGTCGGCACGTTTGATATTGCTGGCGGGCGCCACAATTCCAACCGTATCGCCGGCTCGAAGAGCCGGTGGTTTAACGAGTTGAAGTTTGGAAGAAGACATTCGACGCCAGACTATCGCGATCGATCAGCTTAGTGACTGCAAGGAACTAACTCGTGAAAAATTCTCCCCGGCATAATAATCTCGCCGGGCCCCGCAAAAAAACTTTACTGTCGTTAGTACGGATAGTCTGCGTGCCGCCGGGCGCGTGAACCTTCACGGGAGAAAGCGCACGGCCGGTTGCGATTGCAGCCATTGCCGATGCGCAAGATCCAGTGCCGGACGATCGGGTTTCGCCCACTCCGCGCTCAAAAAAGCGCGCTCGCAAGTCGTGCTTGCTATCAACCGCAACGAATTCCACATTCACGCCGTGCTGAAAACGAGCATTGCGCTGAATCTCTGCCGCATATTCCTGCCAGTTCGACGGAAACTCAGTGACGAAGCTCACGTAGTGCGGGTTGCCTATCGAAACAGGGATGCCGTGCACTTCGCCTCCTGCCATTTTTAGCGCGAGCTCGTTTTCAACTACGGCTTCGCCCATTTCGATCTCAAACTCATACTCTGACTCATTGCGCGCCGTGAGCACGCAAATTTTCAATCCTGCTCCGGTCAAAATCGAAATTCGCTCTTTGCCTGCCTGTTCGCAGATATAAGCCGCTACGCATCGCGTCCCATTTCCTGAAATCTCGGCGGCCGAGCCATCTGCGTTGATCAATTTAATCTCGACATCGGCCGAGAAGTGAGGAACCATCCACTCGACTCCATCGGCGCCGACTCCGTTGTGACGGTCACAAATGCGACGCGTGAAGGCGGCTATATCCTCAGGAGCGAGAGCACCATCGATCAATAGAAAGTCGTTGCCACAGGCGCTGGCCTTCACGAATGGAATGGTTCCGACCTGCCAGTTCACTCGTGGTCCACCCGCCCGAGCCAGGTCACACCTCTCAGTACGGTCGATCCTTTCAGTTGCTGGAATAATTCTCTTTGCTCGCGCCGGCAACCCTCGACGTCAAACTGCATGCGGACATGCTGGCCCGTGTTTCCGGAGATTGCATTTTGCATCATCCGGTGATGACTCTCGAGAATCCGATTGACTTCATTGCTGATGTCTTCCACGCTGGCGCCTGAAACTTCGTAACTCGACATCAGCAGCTTGATATTGAAGCTTTCTTCGATGTGGCCCAGGGCGAAGAGCGCGGCAAGCACTAAGGCCGTGGCAAAGATTGCGGTCAAGTAAAGGCCGCCGCCGGCCGCCATTCCGACCGAAGCGACGACGAACAGAGTGGCCGCCGTGGTCAGCCCTGTCGTCAGTCCGCGCGTGTGCAGAATCGACCCGGCACCGATGAACCCAATGCCGGGGATTATCTGGGCGGCGATTCTGGCCGCATCGGAGGGAACGCCTGCGAGCATTTGCGAAAGCAGCGTAAACATGGCAGCGCCGAAGCAGATGAACATATTGGTGCGCAGACCCGCTGCACGGTGTTTGAACTCGCGCTCCAGGCCTATGAGGCCACCGAGAAGCGCGGCCAATATCAAGCGTGTCAGCGAACGGCCAACCGTTCCGCTCGCCATCTCTCCGCGCAGCAAATCAGTGAAATGTTGCCAGTTCATAAGATCAGCAGTGAATCATAGATCGCTTGCAATGGGCGAATTTTATCACCGCAGCCGGGCGCTCTTGCGTTAACCGGCGTGATTACCGCGCCCGGAACAGGATGGCCCGAGCCTGTCCGGTGACGTGAATCTCGACGAGTTCAGAGAGACGGCGGCCCTGTACAGCTCGCCACACGGGATCACCATCAAAGGCAACGACGTAATCCGCATATCCCGAAGGATCTGCCAGCGCGCGTTCCCACAACCCATCGGGATCGATAGGCCGCTTCCACGTTCGGTGGTTGCCCTCGTTGATGACCTGCTTGAGCGGGATCCCCGCCTGCTGC
>QIAK01000227.1:0-3166 GCA_003225515.1 Acidobacteriota bacterium
CTCCGCAAAAGCCACAGGCCCGGCCGTCGATAGTAAGCAGCTCCGCGCATTCCGAAACCCGCCGGCCGGAGCCGCCGCAAACTCGTCCGAATTTCGTCAGCCCGTTCGCCGCCGACTCCGCTCGTAAAGGCACTCCGAGGCAAGAGGCCGCAATCAATCCCGATCCCGCACCCGGCCCTCGCATCGTGGCGGCAGCCACTCAACCAGAGCCGGTAATCATGGGCTCGGTAGCCGCCGCACCGATGCGCGAACCCATTGCAGATCCCAGCCTGAATTCAGACTCAGATCGAGATCGAGATCGGAATCGAGCTCGTACAGACGCAAGTAGCTACTTCGCCTCCAACGCCCAGCCGCAACTCGAGGAACAGCCGTCGCCGGAGCCGCAGGCGCAGCGCTCGCCATCTCCGGTTGAAGCCCCCGCACCTGCCGACCAACTCGACCGGCTCCAATCCGCCGTTCTCCAGGCGCTTACTGACGGCAACCAGCGCATTCTAGTTTCTATGCTCTCCGCCGGAGAATGGAGCGTCCAGGGCAACGAACTCGTCATCAAGATCGCAGAGTCGCAAACCGTAGTCGATATGTCCCTCGGTCCCGACGCCAAGCGCCTGGCGATCGCCTCGGCCAGCGGAGTCCTCGGCCGCCCCGTAAAACTAAAAGTGATTCCCGGCGTCGCCGTAGCTCCGCAGGAAAAAGAAAACAAGCGCAACGGAGCAACGGCGCCAGCATCGGGTCCCGGTGGTCGCGGCCGGGCCGAGCAAGATCCCGTCGTCCGCCGCATGCAGGAAAAATTCAGCGCCGCAATTCGTACCGTGATCGATTATCGAGATAAAAGATGAAAGGAACTGGGATGAATTGAGTAATTGGGAATTGAGCAATTTAGTAACCTAGTGAATCCTAAAATTGCTCCTGCAACATTCTTCCAATAGAATTCCCGCAGAAATTCTCACACTGCACGACCCTTAAATTACTCAATTACAAAATTTCCCAATTACAAAATTCCATGGGTGGATTCAACCTGCAAGACCTGATGTCCAAAGCCAAGTCGCAGTACGAATCTCTGCAAAAGCAGATGCAGGAGACCGTGGTCGAAGCCACGTCCGGCGGCGGCACTGTCACCGCGAAAATGGACGGCCGCAAGCAACTCCTCAGCCTGCGCATCGACCCCGAAGCGGTAAAAGCCGGCGACATCGAAATGCTCCAGGATATGGTCCTAGCCGCCGTCAACGAAGCCGCCCGCAAAGTCGACGCCCAAATGCAATCCACCGTCGGCGGCATGCTAGGCGGCCTGGGCATCCCAGGCCTGTAGCCGCCAATGCTCCAGCCCCCAAGAGCGTGCTCAGCTATGTCATGGCCAGCGCTGGGCGCCGTGTAGCACGCGCACAACTTCAACCATTTCGTCTTTGACGCGATACACCACAACGTATGGGAGGGACGAAAAGACCAGTTCACGGGTGCCTTTGGTTTCCGGGACGACCTTGATTGGGAAATGATGGCAGGCTGCGACGCCTGCGTATATTTTGCGGGCTACGCGCCCAGCTGCTGAGGGATTTTGCTTGCGGATGTATTCGACGATCGCTGCGAAATCGGCTGCGGCTTCAGGAGACCACCGAACCGTCATTACGATTTGAGGATGCGCTCGATTTGCCTGCCCACTTCCTCGTGCGACACAAACTTGCCGCTGTCGAGGGAGTCCAAGCCTTTCTGCACTTCACGCTTGAACCATTCGTCATGGTCCACGTAGCTTGCGATTAATTCCTCCACGACCTGGCTGGCGGCCTTGCCCGCTTCGGAAGCGATCCTGGCCAGCCTGGCCTCGACTTCGGGAGCGAGAGAAACTTCCATAGTGATATTGTAAGGCGGGAAAGGGACGATTTCCAATCCCAATTTGCAGGATGCTTGATCCTCAGTTCGAGTGGCTCGATCTCCGGCGGAAAGATGGCCAGCCAGAGTGGTTTGGTCGCCCGCAGCTCCGACCGACGCCAGCACTCCTGCGTTCCGCCCAATCACCAGCTACAATGCTCTAAGCCGGTTTTCATTAGCCAATTACGCGATTACTCAATTCCCCCAATCTCCCATGTCCCGATTCGCCGAACCGATGTCCCGCCTGATCGACGAGCTGAAAAAGCTCCCCGGCGTCGGCGCCAAGAGCGCGCAGCGCCTCGCTTTCCACATTCTCCGCTCCAGTGATGAAGACGCCGAGGCCCTAGCCATCGCCGTGCGCGACGTCAAGGCCAACCTCCGCCTCTGCTCGATCTGCAACAACATTACCGACGTCGATCCCTGCGTCTATTGCACCAGTCCCACCCGCAACCAGCGCCTGGTATGCGTCGTCGAGGAACCCACCAACATCGCGGCCATCGAGAAGACCAAGCACTTCAACGGAGCCTTCCACGTACTGCATGGCGCCATTTCTCCCCTCCACGGCGTCGGCCCTGAGCAGTTGCGCATCGCGAATCTGATTTCCCGGGTCGAGGAAGGCAGCGTAGACGAAGTCATCGTCGCCACCAATCCGACGGTCGAAGGCGAAGCCACCGCCACCTACCTCTCGCAGCACCTCAAGCGCGCCGGCGTAAAAGTGACGCGCATTGCCATGGGGATCCCCGTAGGCAGCGACATCGAATACACCGACGAGATCACGATGCTAAAAGCCATGGAAGGCCGCCGAGAAATGTAGATGTATATGCAGATGAAGATGTAAATATAAATGCAAAGCGGAGCGGTGCTCACCGGAACCGGCAGAATGCCAGGCAGCGGCTCAAATTTGGGTTTCTCTGCGATCTCTATGGCGTTTCTCTGCGGTAAAGTGTTTTGATTTCCAGCAAAAGCAACAGACTGTAACCGCTGAGCACGCAGAGACCCGCCGCAGAGTTCGTTGAGCGCTCAATTCCCCAACTCCCCTCGGCTCAGGTCCTCATCTCCGCGTCCCAGCTTCATCACCCATGCACTAAGGTATGTGCAACTTGCGCAAAACTTTGCTTTACACAGGCAAGACAGCAGCCTGTATCGTGCTGTTTCAGCGCAAATGTACACACAATAAAATCAGCAACTTGCGTCTACTCTGGAAACAATCGCATTATGGCATCCCAGTTGCTCGGGCCTACCCGGGTTTTGTGCTGCTCTTTCGGATCTTCGATTCAGATCTTCGATTTCGAACAGCCAGAGAAGA
>QIAK01000227.1:3304-9288 GCA_003225515.1 Acidobacteriota bacterium
TTTCTTTGTCTCGAATGTTTTTCCGTAGGCGCCCAATACCAGCGAGGCATCGTCCTGGCTAGCTACTTCCCACCGAGCGGTGATCGCAACCACTTCCACGGATGCGTAATCACAGCCACTTCCACCAGGAGTCAGCCCAGTCAGTTCCAACAAGATGTCATCCCGAGCGGAGCCGCTCTTCAGGCGAAGCGAGGGATCTCACTCTAGGAAATTTGGGGTTGGATCATTTCATCGGGCAGATGCTTCGCCGGCCTTGAAAGAAGTCGGCTTCAGCCGCGCAGACCAGCCAGAATGAGGGTCCGTTAGTTCGCCGCCACCTCAGGATCCAAAAACACATTCAACTCCTCATCAGCAGCAGCAAGCCCTTGGGGCAGATTCCCGCGATTGTACTCAGCCATCCGATTCTTCCATTTCAGAAAGTCGGTGATGCTCTGCGGTTCAATACGCACTTCGACTCTCCGCAAACTTGCCAGCAGCAGATTCATCTCATAGCGGAAACCGGTTGCGGTGCGCAGGTTCTTCGCCGAGGCTCGCACCATCTCGATGCGTCCACGACGCAGTTCCAGTAATCCCCATCCTAGAGGCAATTCTTCGTTTTTTACCAGCGCTGGCGGCGTCAGGTAAAAGCGTTCGCTGCCCACACCTTTTTCTGGTTCTTGCCGGAACGGCTTTCCGCGATCCGCCAGAAAATCTGCCCGCGTTACCTTGCACTCCACCAGCACAGAATGGCTGGCGCGTTTCCATCCAATCGCGTCGGGCATTTCGCCGCTCACGCAAGCCTGTTCTGAAAGGACCACTCCACAGCGATACCATCGCAGCCATCGTACCGCTCGTTCCACCAGTTGCGCGTGAGTCATAATCGTATGCCTTTGTAACCCGAGAGCCGCGCGTAAAGAAGTGGCTGCGAGGATGCGTCTCAAGCCAAAATCAAGATGCAATCCTCTTCGGCTCAGCAGCTACTCTTCGCAGCCCAGAACTTTTCATCTCCCTCACCACAATCGGACGCCGCAGCACTGTTTCCAGCCAGTATCTTTCGGCGGCAACGGCCTGCGCGGTCGCGCTTCCTGCTACGAATCCTTCTGCAGAAATGACCAGCGCCTCATTCGGACCTGGTTTCGGAGCTTTGCGCAGGAACCCATTCGCATGCCGCTTTGCAGTCGGTGCATTCTCGATGCGCACTTTGCGGATGTGTCCGTCATGGCCGACATCAAACGCGTTCGCCAGGCGCAGAATCGCTGCCAGTTGAATCGTGACTTTCTGCTCCTGCGGCAACAAGTCGCGAAAGGCCTTGTGGCTGCGAGCCGGCAACGCTCCCGCATGAAAGCGGGCCACAACCGCTGCCCGCCGCAGAGATTCCGGATTCCATCCCAAGGGCGTACTGTGGCCTCGGATCATTTCGAAAGAGGCTTTGTGATGTCCTTTATTGCCTTGCGCTTTTCCGACGTCGTGCAGCATGGCCGCAACCTGCAGGATCGCCCGCGAATCGCTGCCGTTCGCCGATTCGATGAATCCAGCGCCGACCAGCCCGTCATAAAGCTCGACCGCAAGTCGCGACACGCGTTCCGAATGCGCAAAATCGGGGTCGAGGGCCTTTGCCCACAATTTCATTCGCAGGGTCGCAATTGCCTGAACCTGCTTGCCTTGGGGCAGTCCCGCGCGCCACACGTCCCACAACGAATGCTCGCCCACGGTATGCTCGCGATACTCCTCAATCCTTTTGGTGCGCTCCTCCACAATCCGCGTGTGCCACTGCTTGCGCAATGTCTCATCGGCAAACACGCGGCATGAAATCGCAGTCGCCCACAAGATGTCGAGATCGTGTACCTCGCCCAGCAGGTCCTGCATGTGCTTCAGGTCATTGCTCCAGGCCTTGTGTTCGTTGGGTAAAAAATTTTCAACGATATAGCGAAAGCGTTTGATGCCGATACGCAACGTGTGAAATGCAACCTGCGAACGGTTGCGCAGCGCCCGCGTATGCAGATCGCGGGCAGCGGCCCAGCGCTCCAGGGCGAGATGCTTGAACACCGCACTGCCGGGACGCACGCGCGCGGCCCGCAGTGGCAGCGACTTGCTCCATTGCCGCCATTCTTTGCGGTCAAATTCTTGCAGTGCCGCTCGAGCTTCGCGTTTCTGCTCGGCCTCGCGGGCTTTCAGAATTTCCAGTAGCGCAAGAGCGGCGGCATCGCGGTCCTGATGGGCCGCCGCTTCGATTGCACGCGACGGTTCCGCTCCCCCGGATTCCCCTCGGATTTCCCCCAGACTCACCGCCGCATCCTCCCTAACGCCCGACGCCGCCGTGTCCACCAGGCTCTCTCCCTCGGCATGCGCCGCCGGATGAAGTTTGTCGATCCACTCCATCATGATTTGCACATCGCGCAATGTGCCCAGGCGCTGGAACAGAGCTTTGCCGGCTTTCTTCATCTGCTTCCAGCTGCGATCGGGATCGATCGCCATCATCCCGTCCGCCATCGAGCGGCAGCGGCGCAGCGCTACCCGCAAATCGTGCACCGGATCGGCGCTGAAATCGGCTTCCACGTGCTCGCATTCCACGAGCACCCGCTCCATCCAGTAACCTAGCCCAGTTGTTTTGATAGCCTTCTTCACCTGTTTTCTCTGGGAGTCATTCTACCGATTGTTCCTCTGCGAAGGACACTGCTCTGGTTCCACCTTCACTTTTTGTACAACTCAGAACCTTGAAATAGCGTCTTAGGCGTCGATGTGCCGGCTCGTCAGATTTCCTGACCTTCGCCGGCACAAGCTTTTTCAATCAGAAAACGAGGTCTCTGCCATGAAGCCTTTCCATAAGTTCTCGAATATTGCAACTTCCACGCTCGCGGGAATTTTCCTCAACGCTGCCCTGATGTTTACCGCAGTGCCGCGACTGCACTCGGAAGATATCGACCGCTGCCAGCGCCGCGTAGCCCACGCCGAACATGAGTTGCATCAGGCCATCGAACGCCATGGCCGTCACAGCCGACAGGCCAATCACGAGCGTCGCGAGTTGCACGAGGCGCGAGAGCGTTGCTGGCGCGAGCAACATCGCTGGTGGGACGAGCACGAACACCGCTGGCGCACCGAGCATGACTGGGACGAACGCGACCACGACCGCGATTGAACCCTACCCCATCCGGGGTGCCCATGTCTCGCCGATTTTGCGAGACGTGGGCTCTCCGCTAGCCTTCCAAGAGTGGTCCGAACAATCCGGTTGCACATCCGGCTTGTCACCGACTCCTGTATGGCCGCCTGCAGGTGTTAGACTATGGCCCAATCAGGCATGTTCTCTTGATTAGAAGAACCAGGCCTACAGTTGAATGCCACGCACAGGAGACGCGTTGAAAACTCTTTCGGCGCTTGCTTTGCTCGCCGCCTTTTCTACAGTTTCACTTGCTCAGGTTCCTCCCACCCCTGGCATGCCGCCAGTCGCACAGGCCCAGCAGGCTTTCGCCTTTGCGCAGGCTCAAAGCATGCTCATGACGAATCAGGCACAACTTCAAGGAATGATCGCCTCGCAGGCCGCGATGTTGAATTCCTTTCAGGCCCGTTCGATTTTCCTCACGCAGGCGGCGTCACTTCAGGCTCGCGTAACTGCGAATCAGGGGGCAATGTTCGCCACCCAAGCCGCAGCCCTCACCGCCATGCGAAGGTCGCTGGCCATACAGAAGCAGCTTCAGGTGCAGTCGCTGATCCTCAGCATGCGCAGCCTGGGACTCGAGAGCGCACCCGCAGTTCAGAGAGCTGTACAACTTGCCTCGTTGGATCCCGCCAGGTCTTCCCGCCTCGCCGCCGTTCTCCATGCCGCGGCCGCTCGTGCATCGGGCCAGACTCAACCTGGGCAAACTGCATCCGGGCAAGCTGCGGCCCAACCTCCGTCCCCCGACCCCGGTTCTCTACCCGTTGAACCTCCGCCCATGATGATCCGCCCCACCTTCGGCCACGATCTGAATGTTGAAAAACCCATGCTTTCGGTTGAGTCCGGAACTGTAACCGCCGGCACCACGGTGAGCATCAGGAGCGAAACTCACTATGCAACGCTCTACTACACCACGAATGGTTGGACTCCCACCACCCAATCCGCGAAGTACACCGGTCCCATTACCATCAACTCGAACACTCATCTCGAAGTAATCGCGGTCGGTCCCAACTTCCTGCGCAGCGTGGTTGAGCGCGCCGATTACCAGATTCGCAACTCTCCATCACCAGTTCTCGACAGCATCGTTCTCGTTCCAGAGGACGGCACACTGCGAGCCGGCACACCGGTGCGCGTCGCTTTCGCCGGAAAAGAAATCAACTCGGAATCAGCCGCCGTGGGCGACCCGATTAGAGTCGTGCTGGATGAAGAGATCAAGCTCGGCGATACCGTACTCGCTCCCAAAGGCGCCCCGGTCAATGCCGCGCTCACAATCGCCGATCCAGGCCGCGGCCCAGCTCCCGGCGATCTCGTCTTCGAAATTCGCTCAGTCGAAATAGCAGGCAAACATGTACCACTGTTCGGCGGCGAAACCCTCGAAGGTGTCAAGGGAGGCAAGGACGCCAAGATCAAACCGGGTGCCACCGCGATGGCCTTCGTAGCAGCCGATACCCTTGTTAAGTGAGTGGGACCAACTTCAGTTGTAAATCAGCGCAAGTTCGAATGTAGGGTGCCCCACGTCTCGCCGATGTTGCGAGACGTGGGCTGTCCCAATCCCAAGAGCTCATGAAGCCAGAACTACCAGTCATGGAACTTCATTTTTCGGTTTCTCTGGTAAGGCACAACCAAAAAGATCCGCGAAGAAATAAGCGACATGGTCCGAAAGGAGTTCCTCCCCGGCTACGTACCGCCTAAATCAACAAAACCAACCGGCTAGACCTGTACCCTGAACCACAGGTTTATCGCTCAAATGCCAACAGATAAAGGATGGCGTCGCCGGCTCTTGCCTGCTTGGGGCATGCCCTTACGGGTGCGATTTCGTTGGGTCTGTTACCTCCGTAACGTTTTAGCGCTTACCGTTTCGTCTTACCCTTGAGCTTCAATCTTGCGTTCGAGGAGTCTCTTATCTCTGTCACAAAATCATCGCAAGGTGATCGTGCAGCTTCGGCTCGCGCTTTCGTTCATAGCCTGAACATCCTCATTAAGTATGCCCGGATGTACGGCTACAATCACAAGCGCACCGAGGGGCAATTCGCCACTACGTGGAAAGAGTTGCAGCAAGGTCTACCGTCCACCGGAGACGCGGGCTTCCTGCTGGGCGTTTCAGACAATATGTTGCTGCTGGATGGCATTCCACTGGAGACTGGGAATTCCGAGCGCAGCTTTGCCACCCTGTTGAGTACCGCCGGACTCGCCAGCCTGCACTTCTCCAAAGGTGTGACCGAGGAAGATTTTGTTCGGCTGGTGCGCGCCTTCACCATTGCGGGATCGAAGGCGCAGGATGTTTCCAAACAAATTAAAGAAGCCCTGAGCGCCAACAAGCAGGGCAGCACCATCAAGATCAACGAAGTGAAATTTGTGGCCGCCGATCCCCTGACCGGCGATGTGAGCATCGCAGCCCAGATCGCCGCGCAGACGCTCGGACCGGAGTTCCGGCAGTGGTTGAATGATCCCCAGAAATTGTTGCAGTTGATTGCGGCGGCGGAAGGCGCGAACTCGGGAGGCGGCGGAAAGGGAACTTCGGACGGAGTTCCCATGGTGCCCCTGGGTAGTGCGCCGAATGTGCAGACCGGGCAACCTGGCACTGGTGCGGTTGCGACTGGAGGCGGCGCTGCAGGCGCGGCTCCGGCGTGGTCGGGCGGAGTTGTTCCGCTGCAGGAAGTCGAAGTGATTCAGGCGATCCGATTGCTGACGCGATTCGGGCAGGTTCAGCAGGATCCCAGCATCAAAGAAGAAGATATACAGAAGGATGTTGCGGAGGCGAATCCGAACACGCGTCTGAACCTCCAGCAGCTGCTGGGGAGTCTGTCGGCAAAAGCCGCGACGGCTCAGGAAGAAGATACACCTCTGCTGATGA
>QIAK01000227.1:9332-23051 GCA_003225515.1 Acidobacteriota bacterium
CAGATGATGGAGCACATGAGCCGGCAGATGGATACCCTGCGCCAGATTCTGAAGCTGCAGGAAGACAAGATGAGCAAGGCCGGCATCCTGGTGGAGTCTCATGCCGACATCCTGGACCGCATGTTCTGGGCGGAAGTGCCGGAGTCGGGAAAGAAAAGTGTGTTGATGTCGCATGAGGCTCCATGCGTGCCTCCGCGGAACCTGCGTCAGTTTGTCGAAGTGCTGCTTGAGCGCGATGACAAGCAGAGTGCGACGGAAATTCTGAACAACTATTCCAGCTGTCTGGGCGCAAAGGAAGCTGAACCAAGGCGGCGAACCGCGATTGGACTCAGCCAGTTGGCGGATTTGTACGCTCGCGTGGGCGGGCAGTGCATGGGGCAAGCCATCCGCACGCTGTCCGAATACCTCATCAAAGAAAAAGAACCAGAGCTGCAGAGCCTGTTTAGCGCGGCATTCGTGCGCCTCAGCCAGGAGGCCAGTTCGGCTAAAAACTACGGCGCGGTGAATGAAGTCTGCGCCGGCATCGAACGGATCAGCGTGGAACGGCCAGTTCTGATGAGCGATCTGCGGCCCCGCGTCGGCGTGGAAAATCGTCTTCCCGAGTTCATCGAAGAAGCTCTGCAGATGGAGCCTATTCTTCCGGATATGTTGTCGGTGCTGCGCCGAACCAGCCAGGCGGGCGCGGAGCATTTGGCTGACCGCTTTTTCCGCTGCATGCGTCGCGACGAGTGCGACCGCATGATCGAACTGGTCCAGCAAGTGGGGTCTCCCGTGCTGGGACAATTACGTGAAATTTTGCGAACCGGACAACCGCGGCAGGCTGCCGGCGCTGTGGGACTGGTGAGCCGCCTCGATGTGGGAACGCTGCTCGAATTGCTGCCCACGCGAATGCCGGAGTGGAACCGCTTTTATCACGACATTGTGGTGCGCCAGATTGCGTATGGCGCGGCCAACGATCGCGGGCGCACCTTGCTCGAATTGGCGGAGATTCTGGACCCGCTCGTATTGCCCGAGGCGGTAGACGAGATTGGGATGAGCGGCGACCTCAGCGCGACCCCGCCTCTCATCGCCATGGCGCGCCCTGGGGAAACGGCTTCGCGCTCTCCATATGTTCAGTTAAAAGCGATTGAGTCTCTGGGGCGATTGAAAGACGCGGAAGCGGTGGCGACGCTGCGCGAAATTCTTGAGGCAAAAAAGACATTCAGCTGGGTGCATCATCGCGAGTTGAGAATTGCGGCGGCGCAGGCGCTTTCCAAAACCGATCCGCGCTACAGCTCGCAGGTTATGTCCGACAGCGGACTGGAACCGGCCGAGCTGGCGATTGCTCCGCTCGATATGGCTCCTGCATGTCCCTGGGTACGGCAACGGCGCTACGAGCGCCTGATACTGGCCAAAACTGTTGTTGCGACGATTGGCAGTTCGTGGGGGAAATCGCGGATTCTGATCCGCGAATTGAGCCTGGGCGGCGGCATGGGTACGAAGGAAGACAACCTCCGCATCGGCAGCGAAGCTGATCTTGAAATTTCGGTTGGTATGCGGGCGAAGATTCGTGCGCACGTGCTCTTGCGCCGCGCCCGTGTGAATGAAGTTGGATTCGAGATTGTGAGCACCGACCTGGAAAGCCGCTATCGGCTGCGGCGCTTGCTGGTGGACGCGCTGAACAGCGCGCCACAGAATAAAAACCACGAGTGGGGCGGCGAACGGAAAATCTAAGAGTTTGGCTCTTAGCTCTTGGCTCTTAGCTTTTGGCTCTCAGCTTCAAAAACAAAAGCCTCTGCTTTTCGGCAGAGGCTTTTTTGTTTTTGAAATCTTCTACTTTACCTTGGCGAAGATGATGACCAGGGTATAGAGAGCTAAGGACTCAATCAGGGCCAGACCCAGAATGAGTGCGAGCTGAATTCCAGGACGAGCCGCAGGATTGCGCGCCAATCCTTCGGCAGCAGCCGCGGTGGCCTTGCCTTGTGCCAGAGCGCAGATGCCGGAAGCAAACGCCATCGAAAATCCGGCGGAGATTGCAACCCAGTTCACCTCGCTCGAACCTCCGCCCTGCGCGAATGCAGGAACGGCGAACGACAAAACAGAAAGTACCAGGAACAGCTTGCTCAATGTACGCATTGTGTTTCTCCTTGTATGAATTGCCGCCAGTGGGTGGTTGACGTCACACCGTGCAGACGCCCTCACGCTTGCGGCAGTTGATGCAGATCCCTTGTTTTTAGTGCTCATCCGAAACTGCGCCTTGCAGGTACACAGTCGTCAGCAGAACGAAGATATAGGTTTGCAGCAGCGAAACGCCGACATGCAATCCCAGAAATAGAATCGGGACGCCCAGAGGCACCAGCGAAAAGAACACTAGAGTGACCATGTCGCCGGCGAACATGTTGGCAAACAGGCGGATCGTGAGCGAGAGCACGCGTGCCAGATGGCTGATCAATTCAATGGGAATCATCAAGGGCGCGAGCGCGGGCATCGGTCCCGCGAAATGCTTCAAGTAGCTGACGCCTGCGTGGCGGAATCCCTGGAACTGGTAATAGGCGAACGCGCACAGCGCGCAGCCCAAAGGCACGATCGGTACTGCGGTGGGCGACTCGAACCCGGGAATCACACCGATGAGGTTGCACAACAAGATGAAGAATGCGAGCGTGGAGAGGAATGCCGTATAGCCTTCACTGTGATGGCCGATGATTTCGTTGCTCTGGCCGTCCACCGGGACGATCAACCGAAAGCCGCGCTCTTACTAACAAAAAGAGCACCAGCAAGAACACGAACACGAGCAACTCCATGGCCAGCGAGTTCGGTATGGGTTGTGTCGGATATTTCGGCTCGATGTGGAGCGCACGCAGCAACGATGTAACCGGGCTGGCGAACAGACGATTCAGGATTTCAGTGAACCAGAGTTGTTCAGGCATAAAGACTCTCAGCAGTTGACACTTCGGTTGCTGCGATTCGCTTTTCCTCTACATCCCGCGCGCCAAGGCTGCGTAGAGTTCGTAGACGGCTTCGCAGGCAATCGCCGATACGGGCAAAAATAAGCCCGCAAGAAGCCCATTCAGGCTCGCGGGTGAAACAGTCAATATAACATAAGCCCCGACGGCCATCAAAACATAGCGGAGCAGAAAGCGGGAGACGATTCCATCCGCGGACTGAGAACTAGTGGCGCCCGCCGCCCGATCGACGAATCCGGTAATGACTCGCTTGAGCCAATAAAAATTGATGTACGCGATGATGCATCCGAAGGCCAGGCCGATGGCGGAACGTACGCCGAACTTCCACCAGGTTGCCGCGATCAGGACTGGAGCGAGAACGGCCATGAAGCGCCGGATGCGATCCAGAGCGCCGGAGTAGAAGTGCTCGGAGACCACGCTGGGTTGCTCGTCGGGCATTGCAGATATGGTACTCGACCTGAAGATCAATTGACGCGCCGGAAGCTGGATGTTAGCTGCTGTCGCGCAGAACGGTGCGGATTAGTTCGATAAAACCGGCAGCGATTCCGAGAAGCAGGCCCACGATGCTGATCCATGTAATGTGAAGCCAATGGTCAAGAGCAGATCCGAGGAGCCATCCAGCGACGGTTGCGGCAGGCAGCATGAAAGCGAGTTGGCTGTAACGGCTGATTTGCACCCAGGGATTCTTCTTCTTGTCGGGATCGCGGTTTTCCGGCGCAGGCATGGGGTGCTCGGGCATAACCGTTCTATTGTAAGCGGAACTATGTCGCAGGAGTTCCTGTGAGCTTGTCTCGTGAGCTTTGCTCTACTTTAGCTAGGTGCTTGGCGGAGCTAATTTTTGGACTGTGGGCGAATCGCCGCCTAGCCAATCTGGGTGCTTGGCGGTGGAGTCGAAGTGGGAAGAGGTTTTGAAGAGTTCGTATTTTCCGGCCACCGCGACTTCTTTCGTCTTCGCTAAGAGCTGCGCGATCTGGTCGCGGTTCATGGGCTGAAAAGTTTTTGCGGCTTCAAAGGCCTGGTCGAGGATTTCCTGTTTCTCAATCCCAGTGATTACGACTGAGGTGGGCAGGCTCAATGCATAGTGGAGGCACTCGATAGGCGAGACGGTTTTGCTTTTGAGGATCACGCCGTCGCCCATCGATTTCATGCCGAGGACTCCGATATCCTGCTTCACGAGTTCGGGCAATACCATCTGGGCGAAGCTGCGGAAGTGCGCGTCCATCACGTTGAGCGGCATCTGGACGGTATCGAAGTGGAAACCGTGCTCGGCGGCCACTTTCAGCATATAGAGATGGATGTGCGGATCTTTGTGGCCGGTGAAACCGATGTAACGGATTTTCCCGGCTTTTTTTGCAGCGAGGCAGGCTTCCATGGCGCCGCTTTCCGCAAAGATGCGATCTGGATCGTCGAAGCGGATGATTTCGTGATGCTGCACCAGATCGATGTGATCGGTCTGTAGCCGCTCCAGAGAAGTTTCGATCTGGCGTTCGGCAGTTTCTTTGGTGCGGCCATCGATTTTTGTCATGAGAAAAACTTTTTGGCGATATCCATCTTTCAAGGCTTTGCCCATCAGGATTTCGCTCTGGCCCTCGTTGTAGTCCCAACTGTTGTCCATGAACGTGATGCCGCGATCGATGGCGGAGCGAACGAGCGCGATGCTCTGTTCGTCGGTGAGGCCGTGTTTGGCGATGTGAAATCCTCCCATGCCGATGGCGGAAACGTTTTCGCCGGTGCGTCCGAGAGTGCGGTAGAGCATGTCTCCTTTGCGAGTGCCGGGCGACGAGGCGAGGGGAATCTGGTGCATGGGGTCGTTCTCCTTATGGGTTTCCTGGGCGAAGGCTGTGGGCAGTGCGGATGCGGCCGTGCAGACCGCGGCTGTCTTGAAGAAATCGCGGCGTTTCATGTTGCTTGAGATGATTGTGAGGTCAGGGGCGTTGCCGGATTTATTGGGTGGTGATGGCAGTTTGTGAGCTTTACGTTTTTTAAGTGCGGGTTATGCCTAGAGTCCAATTCACCAGTTCGATGAAGCTGTTGGGAAGGAGCCCAATGTAGAGAGTTGCGATGCCCGCAACCGCGATGGCCGCGCGCATAGGAAGGCTGATGGGGAGAGTCTCTTCGGCCTTCTCGGCTTTGCCCATGAACATCGCGTTGGCGATCTTCAGATAGTAGTAGAGGCCGAAGACGGAGTAGAGGACGCCGAGCGAGGCGAGGGCGTAATGTCCGGTGGAGATCAGGCCGAGGAAGATGAAATATTTTCCCCAGAATCCGGCGAGCGGCGGGATTCCGGCGAGCGAGAGCAGGAATATCAGCATGAGGACAGCTTCGACGGGAGCTCGGGAATATAGGCCGTTGAGGTCGTCGAGTTCGTCGCCGATTACGTTGCGATGACGCAGGGCAGTGATCACGCCGAATGCGCCGAGGTTCATAAACGTGTAGACGAGCAGGTAAATAAGAATGCCTTTGATGCCGTCCGCGTTGATTTGGGTGGCGGTTCCGGCGATCAGGCCAAGGAGCATGTATCCAACGTGAGCGATGGACGAATAGGCGAGCAGACGTTTGGTATTGGTCTGAGTAAGCGCGGCGAAGTTGGCTCCCGTCATGGTAGCGATCGACACGAACACCAGGAGCGGAACCCAGATGGGACGCATGGGCATGAGGCCGATAAGAAGAATGCGGAGAAGCATTGCCCATCCCGCGGCCTTCACGGCAACGGACATGAATCCGGTAATGCTGGTGGGCGCGCCTTCGTAAGCGTCGGGCGCCCACTGGTGAAACGGAATGGCCGCGATCTTAAAGAGCAGTCCTGTAATGGTGGTCACAAGCGCAATGATCGCGACGGGCTTATATTGCGGGTCGGCCATGCTGCGCGTGAGTTGCTGATTGATGACAGGAAGGCTGGTGCTGCCCGCGAGTCCGTACAGCAGAGAGAGCCCGTAAGCGAAGATGCCGGAGGAGAATGCGCCGAGCAGTAGATATTTCAGCGCAGCTTCGTTGGACCGGCGGTCGCGGCGAAGGAATCCCACGAGCACGTAGGTGGAGATTGCCATCAGTTCGAGGCCGATGAAGATGAGAACGATGTCGAAGCCCGCTGCCATGCACATCATGCCGGCAACCGAGAGCAGCATGAGGGCGTAATATTCGCCGTGATTTTCGTTTTCGATCTCGAGGTAGCGCACCGACATGAGAATGGCAATGGCAGTGGCGGCAAGAAATAAATAGAAAAAATAAATGGCGAAGCGGTCGACGAGCAAGGTGCGCATCATGCCGAGGCTGCCGGGCGAAGCCGCCATCCAGAGCTGAATTTTGTAGACTCCGGCGGCGGAGAAGAGCACGCCGATAAATGCGGTGATGGCGTTGGCCCACTTCATCTCTTTCGGCAGCATGAGGTCGATGAGCAGGATGCCGAGGGCGAACAGGGTCAGCAGCGTGATCGGAAGCGCGAGAAGGTAGTCGGTCCAGACCACTAGTTGGTCCCTTTCTTCGCGGTGGCGGCAGGAATCGTGGTGGTGACAACTTCCGCGGTCGAGTGTGGCTGCATAGTGGTCTCCGCATTTTTCCCTTCGACCGGGAGAAGAGTGGAACCCGGCTGCTTATAGTCGGGACGGGCAAGAGCGATGGTGTGGTTCGAGGGCTGCTCGAGAATCTGGAAAAACGGCTTGGGATAGAGGCCGATCCAGAAAGCCAGGATGAGAAGAGGGACGAAAGTTGCGACTTCGCGGGGAGTGAGGTCGTTCAGCTTTTCGTTCTTCGGATTGGTGACTGGGCCGAAGAAGACGCGCTGGTAAAGCCACAGAAGGTACGCTGCCGCGAGAACGACTCCCGGGACGGCCCATGCGCCCCAGCGCCAATTCTCCATGAAGGTGCCTTGCAGGATGGTGAACTCGCCGACGAATCCGTTGAGCAGCGGGAGTCCCATGGAGGAGAGGAACATGATCATGGTGATGGTGGCGTAAACGGGCATCACATTCGAGATGCCGCCGTATTCGGCGATCTCGCGGGTGTGACGGCGCTCGTAGAGGATGCCGACGATCAAGAAGAGCGCTCCGGTGGAGATGCCGTGATTAATTTGCTGGAGTACCGAACCGCTCAGGCCAATCGGAGTGAGCGCGAAAATTCCCAGCGTGCAGAAACCTAAGTGGCTGACGGAGGAGTAAGCGACGAGCTTCTTCATGTCCTTCTGCATGAGGGAGACGAGCGCGCCGTAGATGATGCCGATGATGGAGAGGAAAATCATCCAGCCGCGGACAGTCATTCCCATGAACGTGGCGGGATTGGCCAGCACGTTGGGGAAGAAGGGAAGCGAGAAGCGGATGAAGCCGTAGGTTCCCATTTTCAGCAGGACGCCTGCCAGAATGACCGATCCGGCTGTAGGCGCTTCTACGTGGGCGTCGGGCAACCAGGTGTGGAAAGGGAACATCGGCACTTTGATGGCGAAGGCAAAGAAAAAACTCAGGAAGAGCAGAGTGGCGATGTGCGGGCCGTAGTCGGAGTAGATGCGCGGCGCGGTGTCATAGAGCGCCTGCAGAGCGAAAGTGTAGATGCCGGTGACCGCGTGATGATGGAAGTAGAGGAACAGGATGCCGAGGAGCATCAGCACGGAGCCGGCGAGCGTGTAAAGGAAAAATTTGATGGCGGCGTAGAGTTTGCGCGGGCCTCCCCAGATGCCGATGAGGAGATACATGGGAACGAGCATGGCTTCCCAGAAGACGAAGAAGAGGAAGAAATCGAGCGCCATAAAGACGCCGAGCATGCCGGTCTGAAGAAACAGAAACCAGATGTAGTACTCCTTCACGCGATTCTCAATGGCCGTCCAGGAGGAGAGGATGGAAATCCAGCCGAGAAGCGTGGTGAGCATAATGAGGAGGAAGGAGATGCCGTCGATGCCGAGGACGTAGCCCGCGCCGATCGAAGGAATCCAGTTGCCGGGAGCGCCCTCGATGAACTTGAAGCCAGGCTCGAAACGCTGCGCCCAGAACATGGGAACGAGCGGGAGCGAGACGGCGAGGCCGGCGAGCGCGAAGAAATTCGCGATCCAGCGGATCGCGTCTTTATTCTCCTTGGGTACGAACAGGAGAATGAGCGCGCCGACGAGCGGCGTGAAGAGGATGATGGATAGGATGTGATTTTGCATAAGAAGCTTCTAGCTACTAGCTACCAGCTCGATCACCTTGGCTTTCAGCGGTTTCGCCAGAAGCCAGGAGCCATGAGCTAGAAGCTGGTTCTTCAGTGATACACGTAGTAAAACGCGAAACCTACCAAGCCTGCGGTCATGACCAGCGCATACCATTGCACCAGGCCCCATTCGAGGAGGCGCGCGGGATAACTTACCATGCGCGCCAGTATCGCGGGGCCGTTTACGCCGATGCCGTCGATGATCCACTTGTCCCACCAGCTGGAAATGGTGGCAGTGAGGCGCGTAATCCATCCCGCGGCGTTCACTGCGCCGTCGATCACGTGAGTGTCGAACCAGGAGCTGGCCTCGCCTAACCCCATCACGCCGAGCCGGACGTCGCGCAGCTTGCGGCGGCCGGTAAAAACGTAGTCGTAGCCTTCGTCGACGTAATACTTGTTCAGCAGAGTTTTGTAAATGGGCGGAGAGATAGCAGCAATGGGTTCGGTGTAGCCTTTGTCTGCTTTCGAGTAGGAGCGTCCAGCCATGATCAACCCAATGCCGGCCGCGCCGATGGATAAGAACATCAGCAAATATTCTGTCGAGCTGGTGTGTTCTTTTTCTCTTTCTCCAGCGGCGACTTGCCCGGCCTTGCCTTCGGCGTTCATGACCTGCGTTTCGCCCGTGAAGACGGGATCGAGGAAGCGGGCAAATCGGTCGGAGCCGCCGAGACTATGCGGCCATCCCAGAAATCCGGCGAAAATTGAACAGAGGGCGAGAACGACGAGTGGTACGGTCATGGAACTGGGAGATTCGTGGATGTGATGCTCGACTTGATGGCTCATCCGCGGCTTGCTGTAGAACGTGAGATAGATGAGGCGGAACATGTAGAACGCTGTCATGAGCGCAGTGATGTAGCCGATGCCCCAGAGCAGGTGGAAGGCAGTGCCTTCGCGAGTCCATGTCTCCCAGAGAATTCCGTCTTTGGAAACGAATCCAGCGAAGGGTGGAATGCCTGTGATGGCCAGGGTGGCGATGAACATCGTCCAATAGGTTTTCGGGATGCGATCGCTCAACGCGCCCATGTTGCGCATGTCCTGCTCGCCGGACATGGCGTGAATCACCGATCCCGCTCCGAGGAACAGCAGAGCCTTAAAAAAAGCATGAGTAAAACGTGGAACACTCCGGCGGCGAAAGCTCCCACGCCGAGTGCCAGAAACATGTAGCCCAGTTGCGAGACGGTGGAATACGCAAGCACGCGCTTGATGTCGTTTTGAACCAGGCCGATGGAGGCGGCGAAAATGGCAGTGAGCGCGCCGACGATGGCAACGGTCTTCATGGATGCGGGCGCGAGCACGAACAGAGCATTGGAGCGGGCGACCATGTAGACGCCGGCCGTGACCATGGTGGCGGCGTGGATCAAGGCGCTAACCGGCGTGGGACCTTCCATGGCGTCAGGGAGCCAGATGTAAAGCGGCAGTTGGGCGGACTTGCCACAGGCGCCGACGAAAAGAAGTAAGGTAGCGGCGGTGATGATCGGGTCGCCGATGGCGAAGTGGCCGCTGCGGGCGGCCGCGGTCACGTCGATGTATCGCAGCGAGCCCATATACCAGGCGATGAAGAACATTCCGAGAATGAATCCGGCGTCTCCGATACGGTTCACGATGAAGGCCTTGTTGGCGGCGTCGCTGGCGGATTTGCGATGGAAGTAGAAGCCGATCAACAAGTATGAGCAGAGGCCGACGCCCTCCCAACCGACGAACATCAGAACATAGTTGTTGGCGAGGATCAGCGTGAGCATGGAGAACATGAAGAGATTGAGATATCCGAAGAAGCGGTAATAGCCGCCTTCATGCGCCATGTATCCGGTGGAGTAGATATGAATGAGCATGCCGACTCCGGTGACGAAGAGGAGCCAGATGCTGGAGAGCGGGTCGAGAAGAAATCCGGCTTCGGCGAGGAGAGGAGCGGAAGAGCCGTCGAAGGTATGGAAGGTGAGGTGTCCGGTGTCGGTGCCGAGCCAGGTGTAAAGAATTGTTTCGTAAGGCTTGTGATTGTTCGCTGGAGCCCAGTTGTTGACGTATTGCAGAACTGCGCCACAGGCCATGAGGAATGCGAGGACGATGGTGCCGACGCAGACCGCGCTGACGGTGGCCTTCTGAAGCCTGCGGCCGAAAAAGAACATGAGCGCCGCGCCGATGGCGGGGAAGAGCGGGATGAGGTAGATGTGGGTTAGAAAAATCAGCTGCTAGCTCCTAGCTTCTAGCCTCTAGCTATTCGTCTCGTCGCTTGAGCCTTCACCCGATGGGCTTCGGCTAGAAGCTAGGAGCTAGTCGCTAGAAGCTGGTTTTTCACCACTTCAGCAAATTCACTTCGTCAACATTGACCGTCTCCTTATTACGGAAGAAGGCGATCAGGATGCCCAGGCCAACTGCGGCTTCGGCGGCGGCATCGGTGATTACAAAAATTGCGAAGACCTGTCCATGGAGGGCTTGCGGTCCATGGATGCCTTGCCAGTAACGCGAGAACGCGACCAGGTTCAAGTTCACAGCATTCAGAATCAGTTCAATCGACATCAGGACGATCACGACATTGCGACGGGTGAGCACTCCGATCACGCCGAGCAGGAACAGGGCTGCGCCGAGGACCAGGTAGTGGAGAGTCGTGATGTGGAGCATGAAATCCATTTTTTTAAGCGTCGCTCAGCGTGAAAAGTTGTGTCGTCCCTCCGGGACTCGTTCATCTTTTCCCGATTTACCCAGGACTAAAGTCCTGGGCTAATATGTTTCGCCGCTCCGCGGCTATATTCGGTATGACTAGTCCGCCTTCACCCTATCGATCGACTTCTCACCGCAGGGACTAAAGCCCCGATTACTCGCGATTCGTTTACGCGGCCCTGAAGGGCCGCTCTTCCACTTATTCCAACATTTCACTCACATTCAGTTCATATTCTTTTCTTTGCCATTACTACGGCTCCGATGATCGCTACCAGCAGTAGCAGGGAGGCGATTTCGAAGGCGAACATGTATTGGCCGGTGTGCAGGTCGAAGAGCAGGCCGGCGATTTTTTGCGTGTTGTCGGTCTCACCGTAGAGCAGGCGTCCTTCGGGGAAGAGCGTTTTGCCTTTCGTCGTTGTGGTGTAGACAGCGATGAAGAGGCCTCCGAGGGCGGCAGCGGCGACAATTCCGACCAGCCATTGCTTGTTGAACTGGCGCTCTTTCACAGAGCGCTCCATGTTGATCAGCATGATCACGAACAGGAACAGGACCATGATGCCGCCGGCATAAAGAATGATCTGCACGCCGGCGACGAACGGAGCGTAGAGCATAAGGTAGAGAGCGGCCTGAGCAAGCAGGGTGGTGATCAGCGCGAGCGCCGAGTGAACCGCGTTTTTGCGCGTGATGACCAGAATGCCGCCGATGATCATGGTGGCGGCAAGCAGATAAAAGAAAAACGTGGTTGCGACCGGAGGATTTGCGCCTGCGGGAATGGCTCCTGTTGGAATCATGGGCGCAACGCTCCTGTCATCTGCGCCCACAGTTCCGTCCGCATGGCAACGACGGCGGTCAGGATCAGGAGAGCGAGGCCGGTGGGCAGGAGCACTTTCCATCCTACTTTCATGAGTTGGTCAAAGCGATAACGAGGGAACGTGCCACGATACCAGATATAGAGGTACATGAACGCGGCAACTTTGGCGACAAACCAATAAATATCGCCGACGCGGACGCTTACTTTCGGAATCAATAACACCAGTCCGATCAGGCCAAGCACGGCGCCGAATCCGGCGAGGCCCATGGTTTGAATCCTGAAAAGCGGATGTTTGGGCATGCGCGCGGTGTTATAGAAGCAGATCGCGGCGAAGAGCAGGAAAGTGATTCCCGGAAAAAGAGAGAAGACGAGATCCCAGGTCGGGCCGTTCAGCGCGTTAGGGAAGGGGCGCAGCCATCCGCCGAGCCAGAGAGTTACGGCGATCGAAGATACGGCGATCATGGCGGAATATTCCGCCAGGAAGAATAGGGACCAGCGGAAGCCGGAGTATTCGGTGTGGAACCCGGCAGTGAGTTCGGATTCGGCTTCGGGGAGATCGAAAGGAGCGCGGTTGGTCTCGGCGACCATGGCGATGGCGAAGATGAAAAATCCGACTAGGCCGAGCGGGAAAAATTTGAAGATGAACCATTCCTGCTGTGTCTGCTGCGACCTCACGATATCGATCATGCTCAGGGTGCCCGTACCGGTTTCAAGGCTGGTCATCATGATGACCGATACGACCGCCAGGCCCATGGCAACTTCATAGGAAACCATCTGCGCGCTGGAGCGCAGCGCGCCGATCAGCGGATAGTGCGAGTTCGAGGCCCATCCCGCGGTGACGATGCCCAGGACGCTGAGGGAGGAGACGCCGAGCATGAAAAGAATGCCGATATTCATGTCGGTGATGGCATGCTGAGGGCCAAAGGGAACGACGACGAAGACGGTGAAGGCGGCGAGCACGACGATGAAGGGGGCGATCCAGAAGACGAATTTATCGGCTTCGGAGGGAATGATGTCCTCTTTCAGGAGCAACTTGATGGCGTCGGCGATGGGCTGGAGCAGACCGTGGGGGCCGACGCGCATGGGCCCGAGACGGACCTGCATGTGCGCGAGAATTTTGCGCTCAAGCCAGTTCATGGCGATGACGGCGACGGAGAGTCCGCCGAAGACGAGCAGGATGTAGACCGTCGCCCAGAAAAGGTTCCCGGCGGCACCGGGCGTCTGTTTGCTTGACAGATAGGACTGGATGTAGTCAATGAACGCGTGCATCAGCGGTCCACCTCGCCGAGAACAATATCCAGCGTACCGATCACGGCGATCACGTCTGCAACCAATTGTCCTCGGCACATCACATCGAGGGCCTGAAGATTCACAAAGCTTGGCGGGCGCACGCGGATGCGGTAAGGCTGCGTGGAGCCGTCGCTGACGATGAAGTACCCGAGCTCGCCTTTGGGGGCTTCGATAGAGTGATAGATTTCGCCGACGGGAGGCTTCATGACTTTGGGGACTTTCGCCATGACAGGGCCTTCGGGAATACTGTCGACCGCCTGCTCGATGATTCGCAGCGACTGGCGGAACTCGGCCATGCGCACAAGGTATCGGTCGTAGGTGTCCCCGTTTTCGCCGGTGGGAATGTCGAAGTCGAAATTTTTGTAGTTGGCGTAGGGCTGGGCTTTGCGGATGTCCCACTTGACTCCGCTGGCGCGGAGGACAGGGCCGGTCACGCCGAGCGCGATGCAATCTTTGCCGGAGATAATCCCAACACCCTTGGTGCGTTCGAGCCAGATGCGGTTGGTGGTGAGGAGTTCTTCGTATTCGTCGATCTTTGGCTTGACGAACTTGACGAAGTTCTTCACCTCTTTTTCGAATCCTTCGTACGTTTCGTATTGCAGGCCGCCGATGCGGAAGGCATGAGTGGTGAGGCGTGCACCGCAATATTTTTCGAAGATTTTGAGAATCTCTTCGCGGTCGCGGAAGGTATAGAAGAGGGGAGTAATTGCGCCGATGTCAAGAGCGTGGGTGCCGAGCCAGAGCTGGTGGCTGGCCATGCGATTCAGTTCAGTGAGGATGACGCGCACGTACTGGGCGCGAGGAGGGGCTTCGACGTTGAGAAGTTTTTCTACGGCTTCACAATATCCC
>QIAK01000005.1:0-581 GCA_003225515.1 Acidobacteriota bacterium
CTAGCTGTATACAGGTCATCGCCAGGACGGGACTCTCCCGCAAAGTCGGGAGCGGGGTTGCTGGTGGTCCAATAGAGAGTGTCGAGCGCAGGATCATAGGTGCCCGGCATCCAGGTTGTGCCGCCGCCATGCAGGTAGGAATCGCCGGGCCAACTCGACGACCCGAACTCCCCCGGCGCGGGAATCGTCCACAGACGCCACTTCAGAGTTCCAGTCAGGGCGTCGTAGGCAGCCAGGAATCCACGCACCCCGGAATCACCGCCTGAAGTGCCGACAATTACGTTTTCTTTCACCACGAGTGGAGCGCTGGTTGCGCCGTAGTGTTTTACCTTATCGGCGTACTCAACATCCCAGCGCAAGTTCCCGGAGCGCGCATCGAGGCAGAGTAAGTGCGCGTCATCCGTCTCGAGGTAGACAAAGTTCTGCCACACCGCTACGCCGCGATTCTTATGAGCAGCAGCATCGTCCAGTAAGCCTGGGCTCACGGGCCGCTGATAATGCCACAATAGCCGTCCTGTTCGCGCGTCGACTGCGAATGCGTCATTAGCGGAGGTCACGTACATTACGCCGCGGACGACTAC
>QIAK01000005.1:598-4351 GCA_003225515.1 Acidobacteriota bacterium
CCACGAGGCACGCAGATGCGCAACATTCGCTGCAGTGATTTCGTGCAAACTGCTGTAACGACGCCCAGAATAGTCGCCGTTATAAGAAGTCCAGTTGGCACCGACCGGGACGGCCAGCAAATCCTCTGCGCTCACGCCGCCCACGCCACTGGAGTGAGATTGCACTTGCTGACCAGCGGCAGGTAATCCCGCCAGAGCAAACGCAATACTTAATAAAAGAGGGGCGGCGAGTTTCCGCCAGGAATTCATTCAGCGATTCTCTCCCGTATTCACTCGAATTTCCTGAAGAGAACCACGATCCAAGCCATTCGAGTCTTCGAGGTGAAGCGAAACGCGCGCAGGTTTCCCCGGCGGAGTGACTTCCATCTCGAGCGATACCGCTTCGGTGGGACTCACATCTGCTATAGGGACATTGCCGAGGCTTGCGCCATGTTCGCTATACAACTGCGCGACGAGGCGTCCGGAGAAGAACACGCCAAAGCTTCCAGAAAGCTTGAGCTTGCCATTCTCCGTGGAAGCGGCTTGCAGCGGGCGTATCACAATGCCTGCATCGGTTGCACCGTGGAATTCGCCTCCGGCTCGGGTTGGGAACCATTCAGTGTCAAGGCCGCAGCTCTCCCCGGGGCGCAGCCGGCACAGGGGAGAATTGATTTCGGCCTCCAGGTAGTACGGCGATGCATCCTCTCCTGAAGTCATGGACGGAATACCGTCTTGACTCAACCTCACTTCGGGGCCGTTCGTCCAAAAAATGATGGACGCTTTTCCCGGATAAGGTCGCGACTCCGCAAATTCGAAGCGTTCCAGCATGGCATAGAGGCTGCTGCCATCCACCACCGCCAGCCAGCCTGCGATCGAGTCCAGCCACAGTTCGGCGGCCATATGAACATAGTGCAACGTAAACAAACCATCCTCTCGAATCGACGCCGCACGATTTTCCGCCGGGCCGAAGCGGACGTGATAGCGATTGAGGTAGCTGCTGGCTGGATTCGCCGGGGCGAATACCCGGAAGTCGTGATTGAAATCCGAGGCTGTGCCCGCGCTTGCTCGACTCCTGTCGGCTGTATCGTATTGCGAGACCGATTGCATGGACCATTCCACGGTGTGGCCGCTCGTGTTCTTCATTGTCGCGTGAAATTGAATTCGTGGAGAATCCGCATCCAGCCGAATCGTGCGTAGAAACTGAATTCCTGTCTGCGGATCGGCCGGACCGGTAAGCTCGATCTCGCAGGCTTTTCCTTCCGAAACTTTTCGAAAGGAGAATGGCCCGTCATCAATCACATCCGAGTCTCCCACCCAATGCCGTTCATCCTGATTCCCCTCAGGCAAGAGCCAGAGCTTGTCACCTCCGTAATTGAACCACTGACCGGTGGTGGGTGGCAGATATTTGCCTTCATATTGCGGATTGACGAAAAGGTACGGGTGCCCGGCGAAAGTTACCTGTAGCACTCGTCCGCCATTCTGCGGCACCACAACGAGCTGCACCCATTTATTGGAGAGTTGCTTCGCGTGCCAACCCCTGTAGTCTACTTCCTCGACGCGGCACTCAGAAGGAGCAGGCGGCTTAGGTGAACCGGTGGCTTGTGCGTGAGCGAGCTGTACACCCCTGGATCCGAAAAAAATAGCCAGTACAGCACTGGCCACCACATTCGCCAGCCGAAACTGTCGTGCCATGTTTTGCTCCTCCCTATGCGGACGCGGCGTCGAGCGTAGCACGCACCCGGAAATCTTCAAATAGCCGTCTACGCTGTTACTATGAAAACGAAACGAAACTCAATAAAACGGAAGATTTCGATTTGCGTCAAGCATATTCTGTGGTATACCCGACTCGCATCCGCCAATCGATCATTCCACGGTACCGCCAGAAGGGGAGAGCCCAATGTTGATTCGGAATTCCAGCCGACGATCATTCGATCAAAGATCGACGAATCGCCAATCGTTCGACCGAAGATCGTTCGTGAAATTGCTGGCTGCCGCTCCCCTGTTGGGCCAGATTGCGGCACGCGATCTGTACGCGCAGGCCGCCACGGCGGTCGGCAAAGACCCTCGGCAGAATATATATACGCGTCTCGGAGTAAAGACCGTCATCAATTGCCGGGGAACGTGGACTTATCTCAGTGGTTCTCTGGAGTTTCCGGAAGTTCGTCAGGCCCAGGTGGAGGCGGCGCAGCACTTCGTCAACGTTCTCGATTTGCAACGAGCCGTAGGACGGCGATTGTCGGAATTGACGGGCGCCGAGTCTGGAATCGTTACCTCGGGAGCTGCCGGCGCGATGGCGGCCGCAACCGCCGGATGCATGGCCGGTACAGATGACAAATACATCTGGCAACTTCCCGACACGACCGGTCTGAAGAATGAAGTGATTATGATGGGAGGTAGAAGCGCCTTTGACAGCGCCATTCGGCTGACCGGCGCCAAGCTGGTGCTCGCATATTCCTCCGACGAACTCGCGAACGCCATCAACGAACATACAACGATGATCTATACCACCGATCTTGGCGAAAAGTTACAACGGGAGTTAGCCGTCGCCAAAGATCGGAAGATCCCCATGCTGCTGGACGACGCAGCGGGCATTCCACCTGCCGACAATGCCAAGCTCTACGCCAAGATGGGGATCGATCTTTACTGCTTCTCGGGTGGAAAGGGACTTAGCGGCCCGCAGTGTAGTGGCTTGCTTCTGGGCAGGAAAGATCTTATCGAGGCGGCGCTTTTGAATTGCAGTCCGCGCGAGGGAGCAGTGTGCCGTCCCATGAAAGTGGGAAAGGAAGAAATCATCGGTTGCCTGACTGCGCTCGAGACCTGGCTCAACATTGACGAGAAAAAACTGTACGCCGAATGGAACGCCCGCGTGGATCGCATTCGCAAGCTCGTGGATACGGTTCCCGGAGTGAAGACGGACATCTATATTCCCGATGATGGAAATCGTTATCCAACTTTAAAAATTTCGTGGGACCAGCAGGCATGGGGCTATAGTTTGTCGGACTGTGTGCGCGAGTTGCGCGCGAGCGAACCCATCATCGAAGTGGTAGGGGTTGACAATCCCAGCCTGGTAAAAGCTGTTCGCGAAGGCAACCCAAACCGCAAAGAACATAAGGATCCCGACCACATTGAGTTAGTGTCGATGACGATAAAACCGGGAGAGGAAATTGTTGTCGGACAAAGATTGCGGGCAATTCTGGGCGCGGCCCAGAAAAAGTCGAAAGCCTGAGCGGGGAAGAATCGAATGAAGGCTCAAATGCGGCTGCTGTCGATAGGACTCCTGTTCTTGCCGGCGTTAATAACGCAGGCGCAAGTGCGCGCCGTCGTTCCCGCCCAGGCTTCTGCCCATGCAAATCGGTCCTACTCGCCCGGCGTTGATGCAGAAGATTATGTTTACATTTCGGGCCAAGGGCCCCGTCGTCCGGACGGAACTTTACCGGCAACGTTTGTTGCACAGGTCCGTCAGGCGCTCGACAACATCAAGGCCATCGTAGAAGCTGCAGGTCTGACCATGGACCACCTCGTTTACACCCAGGTCTATCTGGAGGACTTGAGCAAGTACGGAGAAATGAACGGAGTCTTCGCGGAGTACTTCGGGAAAACTCCGCCGGCTCGGGCCGTTCTGGGAGTTGCTAAGGTTCCCGAGCCGCCCATTCAAATCAATGCTGTCGCCGTACGCAGCCTGTCTGACAAGCGGGCGGTCTATCCGCCCAATAACCAGTCGGACGAGTCTGTTGCGCCCGGCATGCTTACGCACGACAGGCTGTTCGTATCCGG
>QIAK01000005.1:4424-5109 GCA_003225515.1 Acidobacteriota bacterium
AGGCCGCGGGCCTCGACTTCAGCAACATGGTCATGGTCAATCCTTATCTAACAGCGCAGATCCCGATGCGAGTCATGAACGAGCGCTATGCGCGGAGATTTGAATTTGGCAACACTCCGGCGCGCGCCACCATCGAGGTGTCGAGCCTTCCGGGCGGCGCACGCATCGAGTACACGGGCGTGGCCGTACGCGATCTGAAGCAGAGACAAGCAGTTCGTCCGAAGAATATGCCGCCCAGTCCGACCGCCAGCCCCTGCGTTTTCGCCGGAGACACACTCTATTGTTCCGCAAAGAGTGGCTTTATTCCGGGCCCCCATGGCGGCGTCTATGCGGAAACTACGCCGCATCAGTTGCGGCAGACCATGCGAAATCTCCTCGACAATCTTGAGGAAGCCGGCATGAATTTTGACCAGGTTGTTGCCACCAATGTTTACCTTGATGGCCTGCAGGATCTGCCGACGTTTGACCAGGTGTATTCGGAATATTTTGGTCCTATGCTTCCAGCACGAACAACCATCCAGCAAATTGCGGCCACGGAGCGCAAGCCCGACAAAGAGGATCATTTCCCCGATCTGGAGCAGGTATCACTGATTGCAGTCCGCCGCCCTCGGACTGATGCCAAATAAGCCGAAACACAATCCCGACGCTCGTCGCGCAAAACAGGTCACCTAATCCCCGCTTAAAG
>QIAK01000005.1:5226-7704 GCA_003225515.1 Acidobacteriota bacterium
GAGCGGGCAGGCAAAGTGTATCCCAACGTTGAAGTCGTCTCCTGCCTGCCGGACAAAACCGTTCGACGCTCCACCTATGCCGATTTGCACCTGCGGGCACGTGCCCTGGCAGCGAGTCTGCAAAAGGCCGGAATCAGACCAGGCGACCGTGTCGCCACTCTCATGTGGAACCACTCGGCACATCTGGAGGCTTACTTCGGCATTCCGGCGGCGGGCGGCGTGGCTCACACGCTCAACCTCAGGTTGCATCCCGATGAACTAGCTTTTATCGCCAACCACGCGCGAGATCGCTGGCTTATCGTCGATGACGTGCTACTTCCCGTCTACGAGAAGTTTGCCGACAAGGTGGGCGTTGAGCGTGTGATTGTGGTTCCTTTCAGCGGATCGCCTCTGCCACGCGGGTATGAAGATTACGAAATGTTCCTGGCGCAGGGTGGTGGCAATCCTACTTACGCGGATGCTGACGAGAACAGCGCCGCGGCTATGTGCTACACCTCCGGAACCACCGGCAAGCCCAAAGGCGTGGCCTATTCGCATCGAGCTCTGGTTTTGCATGCCTTATCGATTTCCTTGCCGGACAGCTTTGCCATGTCTCGCATGGATACAGTACTGCCGGCGATGTCCATGTTTCATGCCAATGCTTGGGGCCTGCCGCATGCTGCCGTGATGAACGGCTGCAAACTGGTGTTTCCCGGACCCAATCTCCAACCCGAGGCCCTCCTGGAATTGCTCAGCACCGAAAATGTCACTTTGACCGGAGGAGTGCCCACGGTGTGGTTGGGAGTAATCGATTGCCTGGAGCACGATCCTGGAAGGTGGAAGCTGGCAGAAGGTTTGCGCATCATCGTGGCAGGATCGGCAGCGCCGGAAAGTCTTTTCCGACGCTTCGACAAGTTCAATGTGCGTGTGATTCAGCCTTGGGGCATGACCGAAACCACACCGATCGCGACGACGGCAACCCTCAAACCTGAGATGGCCGGCTGGTCCGAGAATCGCAAGTACGAGGTTCGCACCAAACAAGGTCTGCCTTCGCCTTTGGTGGAGATGCGCGCGGTCGGCGATGACAGTGAGATCCCGTGGGACGGAAAAACTTTCGGCGAGTTGCAGGTGCGCGGCCCGTTTATTGCCGCGCGCTACTACAATCTTCCCGAAGAGCAAGATAAGTGGACCGAGGATGGCTGGCTGCGGACTGGAGACGTGGTCACGATTGACGCCGACGGCTACATGAAGATCACCGACCGTACCAAAGACCTGATCAAGTCGGGCGGAGAGTGGATCAGTTCGGTCGATCTGGAGAATGCGTTGGTCGGGCATCCCGCGATTAAGGAAGCCGCTGTCGTTGCGATTCCGCACCCCAAGTGGCAAGAACGTCCGCTGGCCTGTGTCGTGCTGCAAGACGGAGCGCGGGTTTCCAACGAAGAATTGCGCATCTTTCTGTGCGACAAGTTTGCCAAGTGGCAACTGCCCGATGATTTTGTCTTTCTCGAGGAGTTACCGCATACCTCTACCGGCAAATTGCTGAAATCGCAATTGCGCCAGCGCTTCAACAATTTCAACTGGGAGCAAGTCGGCTCGTAATTGATGTCCGCCCAGCGATCGACTGCAGGTCGTCCCCTCGCCTCTACTCTTTCCGATGCCTCTGATCCGAGCAAGTCTCGTGCATCCCAGACTCGGCGTAGCGGTGAACCCTGCGCAGGGAACAAGGAGTGTAACGATGCGCTGCACGACTGAGATATCTGCGCGCCCCTACAATCAATATGCTGGATTAAACTTCGAGGAACAGCATTGGAGAAAAGACGCGACCAGCAAGCTCGCATCGAATCGAAAACCAGGGCCGTTGTACGCATCAAAATGTGTCTGTCTTCGGGCGACTATTCTCGCGCCCTGGATGTGCTGCGGGACGCAGCCGCCGAATTTCCCAACGATGAGGAGCTTTCCAAACTGGAAAAGCTCGCCCAGGACGGCGCCAAGCGAAAGGGCGAAGCCGACCGTCTTATCACCGAAAGCCAGGAACTGTTCGCCCAGCAGAAATCCGCGAAGGCGATACAGTTGCTGCGTGAAGCCTATGATCTGGACAAGAATAACGCCCTCGCCCGATCCATTCTGGCCAATGCGCTGATTGAGCACGCGCAATCCATAATAGAAACCGATTGGTGGCAAGCCGAGACGATGGCTAACGAGGCGCTCGTCTTGAATCCATTGCATCCCACCGCCAAGTCGATCGAGAATCTGATCCTCGCCCGGAAAAAATCCGGCTCTGTCGACGATTGGGCTTCACAAACGGGCCAACTGCAGGCCTCCGGCAATCTGTCCGCAGCCTTGTCTCAGATCGCAGAGGGGCTCGCCGTTCATCCTCGGGAACCCAGGTTGCTCCAGATTCAGGATGCAATTCAGAGCGACTACAGCACTCAGCGCCGCCAGGCTCGCCGCCGCGATCTGGACGACCTGCGCCGCACAGCGACTGAAGTCGATGCGGCC
>QIAK01000006.1 GCA_003225515.1 Acidobacteriota bacterium
TGATCGGACCGGAAAAAAATTGAGAGCCTGGCGAGTTGGCGAAGTTAGACGAATTATAGAACGCGAGCACATCTTGCAACGTGGCTGCGGAGCTGTCGTGGAAGAACGGACCCAGGTTGGCGATGTTGAAAAGCTGGCGGACGCTGAACGCACGCGACCCGCATGGTGAGGCGGGCTCGCAGGGGAGATTGTCCACTCCAGCCGAGTTGATGGTCTGGTTTACCACACCCGTGTTAAATTGCACGAAGTCGCTAAGGACCTGCCCAGCGTGGCAAAACGAGCATTTGGCGGCGCCGAAAAAGGCATCACGGCCTCGCTGCTGCGCGGCGGTGATCACAAAGTTGTTCAAATTGAACTTATTCGGGTCGGTTCCTGCCGGGAAACCCAGGGACCGCATGAACGCTTCCATGGCAGACAATTCATCAAACGTCGGCAGCCGGAAATCCGGGTCTGTTCCACCGCTGTTCCGATTCAGCGTCCGCGGGAAGTGCTGAGTGACGGCTCCCGTCGCGAACGATTGCAGGTCGCTGACGTTGCCGCTAAGTCCAAACGAGCCAAATCTTTGGCTCAGGTTCAGAAGGTGTGGAGACTTGCGGAACACAGGCGCGGTCGGGGGAAAGCCGTCAATATTTTCCAGGATCAGGCCACGGCCTTGGGGAAAGTTCGTCGCGTCCGCGCTCGTCCTCATCCGTTTCGGATCTTCTAGGCCGAGCACAGACGAACCTGCAATGGCGCTGAGACTTCCTGCCGTCATGCTCATGACGGTTCCCGAACACGAGTTGCTGTCGCTCACGGTGCCGGACAATGCCGGGTTCATGCCGCCATAAACAAGATACGTAGTGGGCGAAACCTGCGCCAGCACCTTAGCTTTCGCTGCTGTGGCTCCGCTCCCACTCGTTATGATGCCCTGCAACGTACCGCTGCATGGCGCGGCGCTCTGAACCGTCTGGGTCAGCACCAGCGTGTTCAGATTGAAGTCGAAACCGGAATCGAAGCTGGACGGATTCGTCTCGCCGATGAACAGCGGATCGAACGTCGCGGAGACGTTACTGAATCGCGACTTGATATTGCTTGGCGGCAACGCGAGGTTCAGGCTCGCTACATGACAAGTTGCGCAGGTCCGCCCATTGCCCTGGAAGGTCTCGCCGTTGAACAGATTCCCGCCCTGGGCGACCTGGGTGGCTAGCGGGATGATGAGCGTCTTTCCCGCATCGTTTATCGGTGTGGGTGTCGTATTGATCGTGAAATCGGAGTTAGCGACGGAACCACAAGAGGTAGAGGTGCGCTTCAGGCTCACCGTATTCATGATGGAAAGGGCGGCCGTCGGGGGACCTGCGCTAACGACGCCATTGCAGCCGCCGGAGTCGGTTCCGGTACTTCCGGTCTGGTCAACAGGAAAGCTTCCATAGGAAACGCAGTCGGTCCGTGGAAACGCATTGCTATTCAGCGGATTGTTCGTGAAGCACACCTTCCCGCCAATGGGGCTCAGGAGCGGCGGCATAATGAAATCGGGAGTCGGCGCTCCAGCCAGGTTGGCAAAGTCCTGGGTCGCAATCAACTGCGGGTTGGCATCGGCGGGCACACTGTGCGGGAATTTGAACTTGCCAGTCTCTCTTCCCGTGGCGTCGAAGAACACCAGCATCACCCTCGATTGAGTCTCGCCAGCCTGCGGACCCCATAAGTTGCCACCCCCCTCCTGCTTGATGACGATGAATTGGATTTTGGAGTTGCCATTGACGCCGGCCATGATCTCCTGAATATGGTTCTCATCGTTGGTCGCAAAAGCGCGACTCGAAGACAGCAGAAGAACCACGCCGATCGCCAGGGTATAGGTGAATTGCAGATTCTTGTTCCGGTTAGTCATGCCCTTGGCCTCCTCTTTTCCATATTCGTCATACCAGATCCTTGCAACCGGGATTTCCATTTGGCTGAGTGACCTTTAGCCTTAGGGGACGCTGCTGAAAGTCAAGCCGCTTGTTCCCGTCAGCGGGAGTGTGAAAGTGAAAGTACTCGTTACTTCATTAATCTTTATCCTCTAACCAGCGCGGTTGAGACTAGCTTTAGCTTGTAGTTCATCGCAAGTTAAGTTTGCTTTCACGTTCGACTGAAAGCCTGGATTTTCGCAGACAAGTTTAAGGTGTTAGCCTTCCCGAAGCAGTACGAGTAATCTGCACTTGCCCGGAAAAGACAGCGAAAACTTTTACCACATTGGGATACCGCTCGTCGATAACTAGAAAGTAACTAGATAGGAAGATCATCAGCGAAGGTCCCCTTGGTTTTAAGGCTGGAGATCCCACTCTTTGTCACCGAATGCGATAATTGGGCGGCAGTATGAGCAAGCTCCAAGCGTGACTCGTTGATTATTTGGTACCTCTATTATGTTTTGCACTGCCATATCCTGGAGTATGAAAACGGCGAAATAATTCGGCCGATAGAACCGTTGGCCAAGTTTGGCTTGTCGGGTCAACGATTTCGCCTTCAGACTCTGTCCCAAAGCTGCCTTTTTCTTTCCATTATTAGACTCTTCAAGGCAAATTACCTTTTGAAATTTGGTTAAGAAAGTCCTCATAAGCAGTTCTTGACACGATGAAACCAAGAGCAGTACGATTCGCAGCCACTGGAAGTACTACCAGGGATAAGAGAAGGGGTTTCCGGTTCGATTCATGCGGATCTTGCGCACCACGGTCCGTCCACTTGAAATGCACGTAGGCAATTTTCGGAGCCGAAGCATGTCGAAAAATGCAGCCACACCACCTGGTGCGTACCTGCCCGTTTCTCGTAAGCGTCGACCCCGCGTTCGTACGTGCCTCACTTGTCCTTCGCTCTAAACCGGTTTTGCTGGACAACTGAAATTTAACGCTGGATCTTTCACTCAAGAAACTAATGCACGCCGGCGTACGGCTTACTTTTGCCGAGTCAACGCCGGGCACACCATCAATCTCACTGAGCCAAGGAGAAACAGTATGGGTCGCAGAGATGATAAAGAAGGTTTTTGGTTATCAGAAAACTCGGATCGAAGACGGATCAAGGATGCAGAGAATGCGCGGAAGAACCGCGCCGAGATCAACAAAGCGCTGTCCCACGGGCAGGTATCACGGCGCGATCTGGTGAAATGGGGTCTGTTCACTTCAGCCGGCATTCTTGCACCGATCGGCGGCTTAAGTCCGTTCGTCAAGCCTATGCACGCGCAGACGGCGAGCTTCGGCTTCGGAAGTGGCGGCAGCGGAATTCCCACGGGGTTGCCGAGCAGTCCATTGTTTGGCGTCCTGCCTTTCACGCAGCCGATGCCCCGCTTCGATGTCTTCCAGCGCAAGCCCGTATCATCATTGACCCCCGCGCCGCAGGCGCAGGCCAACCAGACGCAGCAGCCGCTTGATCCTAAACTGGTAGGCGGCCAGACCGGCCTAACCGGGCCGATTGAAGGGCGCCCTCCCGGCGCCATCTGGGCACATCAACGCTTTACGCAGAATCCACCCGTGATCGGAATTGATGCCTCAACCTCGCCCGCGACCACCAACACCACCTACAATCACACCACTTACAATCCGCAGGTTCCCTCGAGCCTGAACTCCGGCATAAATCCGGCGACGCCTATCCCGCTGAAATTCCATCCCAGTATGCCCACCCAGCAGCCAAACTCGGTGTGGACTTTCAATGGGACGATTCCTCCAAAGCTGATGTTGGCTCGTTACGGAGAACCAATCCTGTTCCGTCACCACAACCGGCTGCCGGCTGACGTGACGCAGAACAACGGCTTTGGAAGAAACACACTTTCAACGCACGAGCACAACGGCCATCACGGCGCGGAAAACGACGGCTTCACGGGTGCG
>QIAK01000007.1:0-1533 GCA_003225515.1 Acidobacteriota bacterium
TGTCAAGCCCCCCAAAAATATTCCTAACCCGCACTCCCACAATGGCATACCGTACTCGGACGCACCCTTCACCTCGCCTTCGGATGTTAAAATGGATGGTGTAGTGTTCAGTTCCAGGCAACACGATTCCCGGCTTCCCAACAACGCAAAAGCCGCTCAAAAAATCCCCACTTAACTCCCTATTCCGCAATATTTTGATATCTAAGTCTCTCGCGCTCAATATTTTAGCCGCTTCCAGTCATAACCCGAACCCAGCAACCCTAGCGAAATCAAGGTCTTGCAAGCTTAAGCATTTTTGTTTTCTGCACGATATACCTGCTGCCCGCTCGACAGGCAATCCCGCGGCGAGCGCGTATGCATCCTTTGCATCGTCCGATAATTTCTCACTCCTGCAACGCGCCGCTCCCATTCCTCACCATCCGTCGTCCGCCATGGAGGGCATTTCATGAATCACCGCATCAAGCAAACGCCAACCGCAAAGAAACCAGTTTCCATCCACCGCGATAGCGCGTCCGCACCAGCCTGGCCGAGCTTCCAAGGCAACGCTCAGTTGGTTGGAACCAGTCCCAGCGGCCGCGTCACCGTCTACGTCGACTCTTCGCTGGGACAGGAGGCTCAACAGAACGCGCAGGATCTGCTCAACGACGCCGATCGCGTTGTTGCCGCCAATTACGGAATCTTCGGCACCACCGGCGGCCCGGTCAGCGTCATCGTCTTCGCTCTGGGCGGAGCCACCGACGGCACCGGCGGCGCCGATCATATGGGCTGCGATTACGTCACCGGCGCCGCCATCGAAGTCGATGCCTCCTACGGAAACTCCGCCCGGGTCTCCGCCTTGTTCGAGGCCGAACTCAGCGAGTGCTCAATGAATGGAAATCTCTGCGGCCTCAGTACCGGCGAAGCGCTTTCGCGCTGGTGCGCGGCAGTCGTCAGCAACAATGCTCTTTCGGATTTCGCAACTGCTCCACAATGAGCGCAGTATGGTTTGCCGGACTTCGTGACCCGTACCGACTCCACTGACAGTAGCGCCGACAGCATTGGATGCGGCAATTGGATGCGGCATGGCGTTTCTTTCGTGGCTGCAAAGCAACGGTTCCACCATGAGCCAGGTCGCACCGGCCATGGTTGGTCTGGGCGACTCGGGAACTCTGGCGCAGCTCTATGCGCAATTGACTTCCGACGCGGCTTCTAACGCGTGGCCGAATTTCCAGAGCGCCGTGCAGGGTCTGCCGAACGGCGTTACCAGTGACGATCCGTTCGGAGCGCTGGTGGCCAGTCCGGCTACGACAGGTGCCCAAGCGCCGGCACAGATCAGCGCCGCGCTGCGGCGGGCGTCGTCGTTGAAGCCCGCGGTGGCAAAGGCGGCTCTTTGCCCGCCGAAATCCAAGCGACTGCTGCCACCACAGAAGAAGAAATAGTTGGAGGCGTACGAGCGAAAGAGATTGAAGGCCGGGCTGCGGAGCCGATTCGTCATTGTTTCCCTCTGGGCGGAGTGTTAGACTCGGGCACTCCATGGGGGGAGATATGCGCCTT
>QIAK01000007.1:1576-5193 GCA_003225515.1 Acidobacteriota bacterium
TCTAACCAGCACGGGCAACTTTATGCCGTCGGCTCTCGCCGAAGCGTGGGCGGAAAAAGAAAATTCACGCACGCCGACGCCGCCGGGTGGAGGCCTGGGTCCGTTCTACAAGCGACTGGCTCCCACCTCGAACATGCTGCGTGAAGCTGGAGATCCGGGCATGCCGCTGGTGGTTGCGGGGCAAGTGTTCGACACAAGGGGCTCGGTCATTCGCGGAGCAACGGTCGAAGTCTGGCAGACGAATCACGTGGGGATCTACGATCTGGACGGCTACCGTTACCGCGCCAGGCTGACCACGAACGGGGAAGGCAAGTACGATTTTTCGTCGGTGATGCCCGGACACTACCCGGCGCGGGTCTGCCAGCATGTGCATTTCGTGGTCACGGCACCCGAACATAAGCCGCTGATCACGCAAATGTATTTCGCGACCGATCCTGTGTTCGAAGGCGATCCCGGCAAGAATTATGCCCGCGACCCGCTCATTGCGACTCCGGAAGTGATTCGTCCCGTCACGCTGGTGGGAGATCCGAAAGATATTCACGCAGCGGTCCGGTTCGAGCCCGTTCTGGAGGTGCTATGAAGCAACGCGCCGAATGGCTGGTGCTGATATTGGCGGTCGCAATGACTGCCTACGCTCAGGACCTTCGCAAGGTTGTCAGCATCAGTACGCCCGCACGAATTGGCAGGGTCTCAGTGTGCGGCTCGACTGGACTCGCTGCCGGACTTGGCGACGGTGGATCGGTTCACGTCTGGCGTATGCCATCGGGCGAAGCGGTGAGCACACGGCCCGCGGAGGAGGGCGTCAGCGCGCTGGCGTGTTCGCCGGATGGAAAATGGGTGGCCATCGGGAAGCGTGATGGCTCCGTCTTGATTACCGACATTTGCGGAAAATCTGCCCGGACTCTGCCGGCTGCCAGCCAACGGATCAGCGATATGGAGTTCTCGCCGGATGGATCCTTGCTCGCGGCCAGAGTGGAGGGCGCTCCGGCGCGGCTGTGGAATGCGGTGCAGGGAACGCTGGTGGCGGTGCTGAAAACTGACTTTGGTGGCAGCGAAGGGATGGCGTTTTCTCCCGACAGTACCTTGTTCGCCACAGCGGATGGCGACACGGCAGTGAGAATCTACGATGGCAAGGGCAAACTGAAGACGACGTATTCCGGTTTTCTGCTGGAGCCGTTTACCATCGCCTTTCTAGATAACAAGCAGATCGTCGTCGGGGGAGCGGACCGCATGCTGACTATTCTCGATGCGTCAGACGCTCATCTGGTGCGGCAGCTTGCGAAACAGCCCGATCCCATATTCGCGATTGCCGTCTTACCGGGCGGCACATCCCTCTGTAGTTTGCAGATCGACGCGGTGGGCTTGTCGAAATTCAAGACCTCGTTGTGGGATGTCCGGTCCGGATCACAGCGAGAACTTGCGGTCGATGGATCTTTACTCGTGGGGGTCGGGACATCGGCAGGCCACAAAGGGATGCTGTTTACCGCTGACTCAGATTCGAGCGTGACTGCCTGGGAATTCTCGAACTGACGTACCGAGCGCCCTATGGAAGCCGGTCTGCCAGCCCTGGAATCGTCTTCAACAAGTCGCTGTAAATAACCATCGCGGCAAACACAACCAGAAAGACGAATGCCGCCTGATACACGCGCTCTTTCACGTTTATGCTGATGTCGCGGCGCATCAGGCCCTCAATCAGCAAGAATAAAATTACGCCCCCATCGAGAATAGGAATCGGCAACAAGTTGAAAATGCCAAGGTTCAGGCTGATCGCCGCCGTCAGGCCCATGAGGGGAGTCCAGCCCTTGCTGCGGGCCGCTTCGCCTGCGGCTTGCCCAATCCGGATTGGGCCTTCAATGGACCGCAGCATCTTGCCATGCACCATCTTTTTCACCAGCTCAAGAATTAGCAATGCGTTCTCGCCATTCTTGTGCAGCGACAAGTTCAGCGCCGCCGCAAAGGGCAGCGTCTTGACCTTCATCTGCTCGGTTCCGATACCGATGCGATAACGTTTCTCGAGAAGAACCGGTTGCAGCGTGAACGACTTCTGTTCGCCTTTGCGCAGCACGGCGATGGTGATCGCCTTGTCTTTGGTGATGGCGAGGCTCTCTATCATCTCCGCCAGCGCGGTCACCGGCCGACCGTCGAGCGCTATGATCTTGTCCCCTTCTTTTAACCCGGCCTTCTCCGCGGGCATGTTGTCCTGGAGATCGACGATGGTAACCGTATCTTCTTTCGGCGCCCACCCGGCGTACCCCATCTGGTCCAGCCCCATGGGCTCGGGAACAACCGTCTTCTCGATCGTCTGCCCGTTTCGATCTACGGCAACCACAAGGGGCTCTCCGGGATTCATCTCCTGCTTAAGATAGACTTGTTCCCAGGTCGGATTCTCCACTCCGTCAATGCGAGTAATACGGTCGCCAACCTGGAATCCAGCCTTCGCGGCCGGTGTATCTTTTGCTACCCACCCGATCACCGGCACATCGTCGTACACTGCCGGATATTCGTAGTGCACCATATAGATGGTGGTGAGCAGAACGATCGCCAGCAGGATGTTCATCGTCGGCCCGGCAATCGCAATCAGAAAGCGGTGCCAACGGGAGTGATTCATGAACTCGCGAGGATCCTCCGAGCGCGAGTCCATGGGATTTTCGCCGCTCATCTTGACGTACCCGCCCAGCGGCAACAGGTTGATGCGATAGTCGGTCTCGCCTCGGCGGAATCCGATCAGCCGCTTTCCAAATCCAATGGCGAACTGCTCCACCCGCACGCCCAGCCACTTGGCTACCGCGAAGTGACCAAACTCGTGGATCAGAATCATGAAACCAAGGACGGGGATGATATACAGGTAGTAAAGACTGGATAAATCAAACATAATCGGGTACTAACCTCTCCACCTTGCTTAGATTCCGAAATTACGCGAAGGATGTAGCCTTGGGCCCCTCAATTTTTTTTCCCCTTGCGATCCGCTCTCGTGCACATCGGCGGGCCTCGCCATCAGCTTGAAGCACCGCTGCGATCGACCCGAGCTTTCCGCAATTTGTGGCACTAAGAACATCTTCGACGATTCTGGGAATATCGTTGAACCCAATACTGCCTTCCAAAAATGCGGCCACAGCAACTTCGTCCGCCGCGTTCAAGGCCACCGTCTTCGCGCCGCCCGCCTCTGCCGCCTCGTAGGCCAAACGAAGACAAGGGAATTTTTTCAGGTCCGGCGGGGTGAAGTCCAGATGACGCAAGTCACTCACCGCGAACCGCATATCCGACTGTATCCGCTCGGGATATGTTAAGGCGTAAAGTATGGGGAGCCGCATATCCGTCACCGAAAACTGAGCAAGTATGCTGCCATCCACAAATTCCACCATGGAATGAATTGTGGACTGCGGATGGACAATTACTTCCACTCTCGAGGGGGGCATGTGAAACAATCTGCACGCCTCGATTACCTCAAACCCTTTATTCATCAGCGTGGCGGAATCGATGGTGATCCGCCGTCCCATCTTCCACGTGGGATGGTTCAGCGCCTGCTCCACGGTGATCGACGCGAACTCCGCTTGCGGTGTGTTCAGGAATGGACCTCCCGAAGCTGTCAGCCAGATGCGATCCACTTCGTCCATACG
>QIAK01000008.1:0-466 GCA_003225515.1 Acidobacteriota bacterium
CAATCCTAGGCAAGCGCACAGACAATCGCATCCAGGTCATCTCTTCTGACTTGAGAATCTGCGAGACCTGGAAGGACATTGCCAACAAGGAACTGGAGGGCAGCGCCCTTGAGATTCCTCTTGCTGTACTCAAGGAAGTGAACTGCGACGTAGCCGTGGACCTTTTTCTTGCTTCGGAGATTCCACCGGGCACCGGCCTTGGTTCCTCTGCAAGCGTGTGTGTCAACATTCTGAAGACGCTTACGACTTACGTGCAGCAGCCAATTTCGAAGTATCAACTGGCGGAGAAGGCGTTCCATATTGCGCGGCGTGTGCTCCGCAAGCAAGTGGGAAAGCAGGACGAATATGCGGCCGCCTTCGGGGGTTTGAACTACATCAGCTTCAACCCAGATGGCAATACGGTCGTCGAGCCCGTCAAGCAGGAGCCGGAAATAATACGAGAACTAGAGTCGAACCTAATGCTGTT
>QIAK01000008.1:614-6704 GCA_003225515.1 Acidobacteriota bacterium
GATTTGGCGAATTGTTAGACCAAGCTTGGCAGGCCAAGCGCCGTGTCTCCAACAAGATTTCAAATGCTCACATCGACGATCTGTACTCTTTGGCTATGCGGAATGGCGCCTTGGGCGGTAAGATCACGGGCGCAGGTGGGGGCGGGTTCCTGCTGCTATATTGTGAGCAACAACATCAGGCAGCAGTTCGCGATGCTATGCAAGCTGCAGGCATTCGCGAAATGACCTTCGGTTTTGATATGCAGGGAGCACAGGTCGTGGTGAACGACCCCTTCATCGACAGCGACGAGAATGCGGGAAAAGTCTGGATCTTCACCCCGGTGATGTCCGCGGCGATGCGAGTGAAGAGCTAGGGACGTGAGCGTCAGGATCGTGATATGAAGGCATTCTTGTTGGCGGCGGGTCACGGGACCCGTCTGCGTCCAATCACGGATAACATTCCGAAGTGCCTGGTACCGATCCGCGGCACGCCTTTGCTTTCGATCTGGCTGCAGCTGTGCAAACAATTCGGGATTGACGAGGTTCTGATCAACGTTCATGCGCATGCTTCGTCAGTTCGCGAGTTTCTGCAACAGCGCGGCAACGGAATCCGCGCCGAATTGATTGAANNNNAGCAGTTGCTGGGCAGCGCCGGTACTTTGCGCGCTAACGGAGATTGGGTCGCAGGCGAGGAGCTCTTTTGGATTTTTTACGCCGATGTGCTCTGTCGTCCCGACCTGACATCGATGCTGCGGTTGCATCTACAAAGGAGGCCCGCCGCAACCCTCGGCATCTATGAGGTTCCAGACCCCAGCCGTTGCGGGATTGTAACCACGGATGAAAACGGAGTGATTCAGCAGTTCGTGGAGAAACCTGCCGTTCCGACTAGCAACTTGGCTTTCGCCGGCGTGATGATCGGAACACCTGAAATTCTGAGTCGCATCCCAGCGGTGACCCCGGCCGATATCGGTTTCCATATTTTGCCGCAGTTGACAGGACGGATGATTGGGTTTCCGATTCGCGATTACTTGATTGACATTGGTACTATAGAGAATTATCAGAACGCCCAGCAGACATGGCCGGGACTATCAGTTCAATTGGAGTGAGCAGGATGCTACGTGGAGTGGTGTTTGACATGGACGGTGTAGTCATAGACAGTCACCCCTTGCATCGGTCTGCCTGGAGGACTTTTCTTGCGGCACTGGGCAGAACGATTGTGGACTCGGAACTTGACATAATTCTGGATGGTGGCAAGCGAGACGAAATTCTGAAACATTTCCTTGGCGAACTCACCCCGGAACAGATTGTCGAGTACGGACAGCGCAAGGACGAGATCCTTCGTAAGGGGGGAACCCCCGTGGAGCCAATGACCGGGGTGGTCGAACTGCTTGAGAGCCTGTACGCGTCTGGTATCCGTCTCGCCCTGGCCACATCAGCCAATCGTTATCGGGTTCTTCGCACTTTGAAGGAGCTGCAACTGGAGCATTACTTTGAAACCGTCGTTACCGGAGACGATGTCCCGACCGGCAAGCCGGATCCGGCGATTTACGCTTTGGCGGCTGCTCAAATGAAAGAAGAGCCCGACCATTTACTGGCAGTCGAAGATGCGGTTTCTGGCGTAAAAGCGGCTCGTTCCGCGGGCATGCGCTGCATGGGAATTGCCCATAATGGTCGCGCTGAGTCGCTTCGGATTGCCGGCGCCAACCCGATAATTGAAGATTTTCGATCGGTCTCGTTCGGGCAACTGCAAGCACTCTTCGACTGAGAAGTGCCCCTTCATCATCTCCGGATTTCCTCCCCCGCTTGCACCCGCAAATCCACTGATCCCTATAATTACCCTGGATAGGGATGCACCATGCCCGCCTGCTTTATCGACTGCAACCCCGAACTCAACGAGAGGTACGGCACTCCGTTCGCCATAATCTCGTCGGGAAATTTCCAGCCGCTGGCCAGCACTCCGGCGCCCGAAACCGCGGCGATGCTCGAGAATTCACCCGGTGATATGGGAGCAGTTATGCCGCTGCTGTTGACGGATTCCAAAAGCAATTCTCGAATGAATCCCGATCCAATATTGAGCAAGCCAGGTATCGGGGAGGAGCCTGCCTCGTTTTTGAGGCCAAATCCATTGAAGATCAAGTTTTCAATCAATGAATCATTCTCAAGGATGAGCGCCGGGGCATCAATATTCCGGAATCGCTCGATCACGCAATTCTCGAAAGACAAAATCGAGCCCACATACATGCCCCCCCCATATAGAGGAGATGGACGCGCAAAGGCGCAAATGTTGTTTGCCTGAGGAGCAACCCACGTCGTGAGCGACGGCGACGGCTGTAGAGTGACGTTCTTCAGAGTAATGTCTCCGAAATTTTCCGCCAGTGCCAGTATAGTTGGTGCCTGCAGCACACAGTCCGAGATCGCTAAAGAAGCAATCGAATTGAGATTACTGCCATTTCCCAGGCCAATTAGAAAAGCGCCTTCCCAAACGTTGCCCTTGCAGTTGCTGACCGTCACGTCATCGATGGTAAACCGGGCGGGACCTCCAGATGATGTATAGAGCCGCATTAAAGAGAGGCTATTAAAGGTACAATTCGTCACGTTCACTCGCGAAATGTTGCCCGAGTAGCCTTCCGGACAATTCAGCGCAATCGAGTCGTCTCCGGTTTCAAAATGGCAGCCTGTAATCGTGATGTCATTTGAAGGACCGTCAAAATGAAGGCCATCCGTGCTTAAACCGGAACTCTTGAACACGCACCCTGAAACCGCAACATTTCCGACGTTATTAAAGCGGATGTGGTAAGCCGGCGCGTTAACCACTACAACGTTCTGAATATCGATGTTGTCCAGGTTCATCAAGTTGATGCCGAAAAGCCATCTGTATTGATTTCCCTGTATGGTCCCGCTGGTGGAGTTCCCATCGAAACCCCCTCCCTGGTTTCCATTGACGGTGAAATTCTTCAGCGAAACGTTCCGACCTCGAAGCGGTGCTGGAGGTCCCGGTTCTTGCGGGACTCCGGCACCTGGCGGCCCATTATGGATGCCGTCGTTGTTGGTACCGGTGCTGATAAAAAAACCCATTCCACAACCTAATCCTGCAATGCCCCAGTGTCCTCCGGCAGGCAGGAACAGTCCGGAGATGAGGGCACTTCCATCGATGATCAGGGTGATGGGATTGTCTGCAGTCGCGGCTGCCATGACCGCGTTTATGCGTGGGGCATCGTCTGTCGCGGCGCCACGTGTGTATTTATTGCGGCCATTTCTGAGGTCGCAATCCAAGGCGCAGCCGATCTTTGATGCCCATATATAGTTCATCCCGGAGACCGGCGAGGGCGGGGGTGCAGGGCCGAGGCATGGAATCTCGAAGCCCGGGGAATCACAACTCAGAAATGAAGATGCGAAGGTTGAACCGGCCGCGAGCAGAGCCGCTCTGGCCAGGAAAGTACGTCTGCTAATCAGACTTGTAGCTGCGTCGTGATGTCTTACCACAGGTTTACTTCTGGCTTAATACCCTGCCGTATTGGTACGCTGCGCTCGTTTGGGACGCATTTGCAAATGCGCGATCGCAGCAAGCGAGAGAGTACCCGGTCTGCGAACAAATTGCAATCGAAATTGAGATTGCAGCCGCGCAACGACTGTGCGTGCTCCGACTGAACGCAAGAAAGCAGTCGAGTGGTTCTTCGCGCCGTTAGTTTAGGATAGCTGTTCACCTGTTACGCATGCTCGCGGAACTACAATGTCATCGAATGACTCGACCTTTGCTGACCATCGCCATTCCCACCTACAGCCGAGCTGAGCTATTGAAGGAACTCCTTACACTCCTTGCCGAACAAGTGAAGGCTGAACCACGGGTGGAGCTAATGATCTCCGACAATGCATCACCGGACGAGACGGCCGCTGTAGTACAGGATTTCGTAGCCCGCGGGCTTCCGGTGTCCTATATCCGCAATGCGGAGAATGTCGGTCCTGATGCCAATTTCCTGCAATGCTTCGAACAGGCGCGCGGAAAATACGTTTGGCTATTCAGCGACGACGACCTGATTCTTCCTGGAGCGATCGCCAAGATCCTCGGTTATTGCGAGGCTGGCGAATACGACTTAATTTGGGTAAGCAGCTACGGCTTTGATGCGTCCCACACCCCTGGCGCGGTCAAGTCAACTCCCGATGCGGTTGAGGTCACGTCTCCGCAGGCATACGCGAAGCGTGTCCACATCTTCTTCACGTTCATTTCCGGAAACATCATCAATAAGGAGACCGTGCTTGCAGCCGGCTCCAAACCGTTTTCGAGCCTGGTCGGAACATGCCTGCAACAGTTGGGTTGGACTTATATCCGGGAGCGGCTCGCAGCCGTGCGCAAGAACAACACGGGGGGTTACAAGCTGTTTCAGGTTTTTGGAGCGACCTTGACGTCGATCTCAAACACATGGCTGGAATCCGGGGACCTGAGGCAGATTGTCATAAACGGAGCGCTCCAGCGATTTTGGCCGATGATGCTGTTGGAATACAAAAGAATCGGACAGGCGTTCTACGACAAGGCCGCACCCCAAGATGCCCTTACGCCTCTTTTTAAACACAATCCGCGGTATTGGATCTTTGCCTATCCCGTGATTAGGCTGCCCTTCTCCCTGGCTAAGGTGTGGGTTCTTGGTGTCCGGCTCTCCAATGCTCTGGACAAGGCACTCGGGTATCCGCTACTGCAATGGGGAGTGACTCGGAACGGCTAGGGTGGGAACAAATCTCCGCATAGAGGCATGTCTCTGCCGGCAGATAGTTGCGGCGGGGGCTTGCGTCAATAGGAATGTCCCAGCCTTGGGCTGCGTCCTAGATGCCTGCGGACGAAATTCGTCAAAGCGTCGAATCGCCTCTCACCGAGAAGATAGTCCAAGCAACAATGGACGTGGAAAAGAGGGTATCGCGCAAAACCCATGCGCCCATAGGCACGGTACAGGCCGTAGTATTCGCGCAGGGGCAGATTCAACTGGTCTCGGATATACGGATAGAAGTAGTTGGCATAATCGTGGATAACATCGTCAACTACATCGATTCCTTTCGTTTCTTTCAGATTACGAATTATCGCCAGCGCTCCACCCAGCATGGTCAGGCGCGCCTGCGGAGTGTATTTTCCCGGAACGTACTTACCTTTTTCTTTTGAGCTGCTGCCAAAATCGGGGAGTTCGCCGGCACGGCAAAGCACCAGCACCTTGGGCGTACAGACGGCACTTTTGTGGATCAGGACGCTTGCCGTGAGATGCATCTGGTAGAACAGAGTCCCGTCGAACGTGTCGATAGCGGCGCCATTCGCACTGTCACGATGTACGACATAGCCGGATATCACACCCGATCGGCGGAACGCGAAGCGGATCGCAGTCGGCCCGGCAGCGAACTTCTTCTCTTGCTTAAACCAGCGAATCTCCTGGATCACATGACCCGGGGTCCCCTCGAAAATCCCATAACTCTTCAGAATCAGGCCGACCTCACCGTATCGCTGGAGAATACTGGCGCAGGTCTCGAGAGCGCCGGGATTCATCAGGTCATCATTGCCCATGAAAAAGCAAAATTCGCCCGAAGCTTTTGCGACGAGATTACGAATGTTCCCGTCATATCCAAGATTTTCCGGATTCTCGAAGTAGCGGAACAGACCGGCATGCCGCAAGGAGTACTCCCGGACAACGGCCGCAATTCGCGAGCGCTCGGGAGATGAGTCCTCGGAGATGACGATCTCATAATCGTTGAACTCTTGGGCAAGGATCGAATCCAGAAGGGCCGGAAGGTGGTGCGCGCGGTTGTAGGCAGGAATGCAGACGGAGAACAGCTTGCGGCTTTGGTTCACGCTTTGTCCCACGTCCCCGTCTGGAAGTTGAAAGCCTTGATCGGCCGGGCCGGGGCACCCGCGACCATAGTATGAGCAGGCACCACTCCCCGGACTACGGAGTTTGCGGCAATAATTGCGCCCCGGCCAATGTTGGCCGGGCCAACGATCACGCAATTTTCACCAATCCAAACATTCTCGCCGATGATGACCGGCCCTCCGCCGCCCAACCTGCGCTGAGCGGGTGGTTCATCCGGACCGCTTTGTCCTTCGCCAGCGTAGATTCCGTGATTGTGGTCTGACACATA
>QIAK01000008.1:6761-7366 GCA_003225515.1 Acidobacteriota bacterium
AGAAAAACGAACAGAGTCGCCGATTACAATTTTGGGTTGGAAGTGCTGGGATCCGTATGCCGTAACTGCTTCCAGCCAAAGATTTCGTCCGGCGTACACTCGTTTTCCAAAAGAAATATGGCGCCCACCCAGGATTTGGCAACCGGGCCCCACTTGCAGCCACGAAGCGCCCAGCGAATGGCCTGCGAATGCGCTATAGATCCGGTACCAGGAGCGACCGGCAATGAGGAGCAAAGCAATGCCAATGGGATTAGCTCTGAAAAGCCTCGAAAGAGCCCTCGGAATATTCATTCAGGCGTGGCCTTGGCGATGCGAGGGGAATGCACGCTGTAAGGCGGTCTCGGTCGGCTCGTCTGCAGCAATTTTCCGGAAGGCTACGAGGAAGAAGAACATGAAAAAGAGCGCGTTTACGGGGAACTTGATAGGAAATGGCAGTCCCAGCGAGCCAGCAGCAAAATACGTGCCAAAGACAAGCAACCCCGTATAAATAGGTTTAGCCCGGGACCCAGCACTTTTCCATGAGCGCCAGGTATACAGCAGCAGGGCTGCAATCAGTCCACCGTATGCAAGAAGCCATATGAGACCGAAATTGACCATCGCCGCGG
>QIAK01000008.1:7400-12336 GCA_003225515.1 Acidobacteriota bacterium
TGCCAGCCTCGGCTGCCATTGCTCCCAGGGAAAGAAATGCCCTTCGATACTGCCTGACTTCGCTTCCAACGCATCGCGTATCAATCCGAGTGGGAATTGCTGAACCCACTGAACCACTACGACTGCTAACCAAGGGAGCACACAAACTAGAAACAACGCGAGCAGAGGACGCTTGGAAGAGGCAATCAAAACAAATAACAAAATTAATGCTAGAAAAAAGGCAAATGCCGTCCACGATTGGGTCAAAAGCAAAGAAACCGTCAAGCCCGCCAGAAGGTAGAACCGTTTAGGACCCTGATATTTCGTGTAGCTCCATCCCATCAGCAAAAAAATAATCGGAGCAAATCCGTTCGGATCGTCAAGAAACCCGCCAAATCGAACGAAGCCTCCGGCCATGGCAGGCAATCTGCCGAAGGCAAGATACGAAAACACTTCTATGACATCGCTCACCAGAGCACAGACCAATAGCAGATACAAATAACGGTTGACTTCCGAGATGCTTACATTATCAACGGCCAATACCAATATTAAGGAGAACAACATCCAGAACGAGACATCAATGTACTGCGAATCGGGATGCTCCAAAATTTTGAAGGCGCAAAAGCAGGAGAGGAATAGGGTGACAACAACGATTGGCCAGCGCGTGAGTCGGGCAGAACTATTGACCCAACGGATCGCCGAAAATAGAACTAATGAGTAATTTGGGCTGAACCCCAGAGTATTGATTTGAAGGGGGTACCGATACGACTGGTAGACGGTACAGAGTACCAGCCCTATCCAGAACACGCGGTTCTTGTTTTTTCCTGCGGTCATTCGCCTTATGCCTAAACTCGGCCTCCGGGCGTGCCAGAGAACGTGAGGTTTTGGGAGCTTTTGTCAATTGCAGCGTTCGAAGGCGACTTCACGCTGATAAACTCTACATTGGTGGCCAGGTATCGAAGCGGTGTTTTTTCCGTAATGAACAAGTCCAGTTTTTCGAACAGCCGAAATTTCGGATAACGGACGGAATTCTTGGGCAGGAACTGACGGTACCAGATGTCAATCAGCTCAAGGCCTCCGTCATGGAGCAGCTGTCGTACGCTAGCAGGTGTGTATAAGCGATCGTGATAGTTTTCTCCCCTCCACCGGGAAACCTGCTGGGTCCAGGAAAATCGGGTTGGCAGAAAGAAACAAAAAAACAACCCACCTGGTTTAAGAACTCGAGAGATCTCCGCGAGCGAGGAGCGTTGGTTTGCAACATGCTCGAGAACACCGAAGCTTAGCAAGATGTCGAAAGTCTCGGGCTCATAAGGAAGAAAATATTCATGTTTTAGTGGCGTGACCGCGATGTTGTACCTTTGGATAATCGGGACATCTTGACCGAAGGTTGAGTCCGACGCTCCTGATTGGATGTCGCAGCTGTCAAGTCGTTTCGGTCCGAGCGCTCGGATCAACTTGCTGACGTGTCCCTTTCCGCATCCCCAATCCAGGATTGTGAGATCCCTGAAAGGATGGTGAAAGTGCTTTTCAGAGAAAGCCTGCACAAAACGAGTCAGATAGATATAAGCATACTGCCCGGAAGGATTTGCCAGAAAACTGTGCGACGGGAACGCGGTCGCGATTTCGCGTATTTCTTCGTCCAACGGCCAACTCCTTGCAAAAGTGTCGGCGCGCAACGAGCGCACCGATCGTTTCACTTCGTCAGACGGATGCTGTTTTTCCAAATCCAATTTGGTGCTACCGGCAACTCGCAGAACCATTTCTCCTTATTTTGGATGGCACCACACCTCAAAAGTTGCCCCCAGCGTGAATGTGGCAGGCTCTCCACCGTGTCATCCAACCGGGAGGACTGCAGAGGGGCTGGGGGTTGTGCGTTCGCTCTTTTGCAACGCTTCGAGGTCCGAACGCACCATCATCCGAATCAGCTCTTCGAAACTGACCTTGGGGGTCCAGCCTAGCTTCTCGCGAGCTTTCCTGGCATCACCGCACAGGTGGTCGACCTCGGCCGGACGGATGAACTTAGGATCGACTTCCACATACTTCTGCCAGTCTAAACCGACTTCCCCAAAGGCTACTTCCAGGAGCTCGCGGATACTGTGAGTCTTGCCGGTGGCCAGCACGAAATCCTCGGGTTCGGCCTGCTGTAGCATGAGCCACATGGCCTGCACATAATCACCGGCAAAGCCCCAGTCGCGTTTCGCTTCGAGATTTCCCATCAAAAGCTTCTTCGCCAGCCCACACTTGATTTTGGCTACCTGCTGGCTGACCTTGCGGGTCACAAATTCCGTTCCACGGCGAGGCGACTCATGATTAAAAGCCATCGCCGAGCACGCGAACAACCTATAGCTCTCGCGGAAGTTGACAGTAATGTGATGCCCAAACACCTTGGCAACCCCGTATGGGCTGCGCGGGTAAAACGGCGTGTTCTCGGTCTGCGGCGTCTCTCGTACTTTTCCGAACATCTCCGAGCTTGAGGCTTGCAAGAACTTGGCCGAGGGATGGTGCTTGCGAATCGTCTCCAGCACTCGCGTGACACCCAGACCAGTGACGTCCCCGGTGAGCGCTGCTTGGCTCCAGGATGCGGGGACAAAACTCTGCGCCGCCATGTTGTAGACCTCGTCCGGCTTCACCTCGTACATCACGCTGTCCAAGGAGGATTGGTCGGTTAGATCGCCCTCGACCAGGGTGATCCTGTCCACCAAGGACTCAATGCGATCGAGCCTCTTTACGCTGCTGCGCCGAACCATGCCGAAAACGTCGTAATTCTTCTCCAACAGCAATTCAGCAAGGTACGAACCGTCCTGTCCCGTAACTCCTGTGATCAACGCCCGCATTGTGTAATCTCCCTATTGACCTGTTCTTTCTGTTGCAAACGGGATGGCGCTACCGCAAAGGGTGGCCTTGCTCCCGCATTCGTGCAAGACGCGACTGCCGAGAAGCCGCGCCCGCGAAACCTATTTACGTTCCGAAACGAGATCACTTTCCCCGCCCGGGGCGCGGTCTTCCATCGCTCGGCCTTGAAGAGCAGCGACAGCGAGGACTTCGTGCACCTTCGCGGCGGTATTGGCCCAGGAGAACTGTGTGACTCGCGCAAGCCCCTTGGTCCGAAGGCGGTCGCGTAATGAAGTGTCGCTCACGATGTGCTGCATCGCGGCAGCGATCTGCTCAACCGAGGTTGGGTCCACCAACAGCGCCGCATCTCCTGCCACTTCCGGTATCGACGTAACGTTTGAAGTTATCACTGGAGTTCCACACGCCATGGCTTCGACGATAGGCAGACCGAAGCCTTCGTACAACGAGGGAAATACCAGGGCTTCTGCACCGCGATATAGACCGGGCAGCTTGCCTTCGGCAACGCGTCCGGTGAAGTCAACCCGCGCCGTCACGCCGAGACGCTCCATGTGGGCAGCAAGATCAGGAGTCTGGTGTCCTGTAAAAACGAGGTGAATCCTGGGATCCACGGCCGCCATGGCGAAAGCTTCTAGCAGTCGGAGTTCATTCTTGTGGCGCTTACGGTTGCTGACACATAGGAAATATGGGAACGGCATTCCATACGGTTCGCCCGAAGGTTGATAGCGTTGGTCAACGCCGCAGCTGATATTAATCACCTTCTGCGGAGGGACTCCCGCCCAGGCAATGATCTGTGCACGCGTGAACTCTGAAATGGTGAGGATTCGGACAGCTCGGCGACACGCGCATTTCATGATGCTGTCGTAGTAGATCCGAATGGCTACGCTGCTGACCTCGGGACAATGAATGTGGGTCAGGTCACAGATGGTAAACACGAAGGGCGCCGTGCAGAACAGCGGTGTGTTGTAGCCCGGAGAAAAGAACAGATCATTTCGAGTTGTCCCGCGCAGTGCAAGCGAGAGACGCAGTGAATCCAAAGGTGCAGCCGGATGGGTCTTCAGCGAAATGGGTTTAAAATAAAGACCCGCAAGCACGTGCCGCGCAAGGCGGCCAATGCCGTGGTCCCCAACCCATCGCTGATCGGCGTAAATCATAGGAAAATGATAGCAGTTAACGAGCGCTGATCCGCGTAATTCACGGCACAACAGTTCTCAGGGCAACGGCTGTGATGGCCAATTGTGAGGCGATCTGGCTCCAATTCTGTAACCCGCGTACAAAGCTTCCGGTCGGCAGTTTGTAGGGCACAATGATTTCATCTCCCGGATAGAGGCGCAGACGATCAAATTTTGACCCGGTGAATGGCCCGTTGACGTTGTTAGCCGCCACTACCACCCCATTCGCCCGGAGGACAAAGGCATGTTTCAGATCGGACTGCGGCTTCCCTTTCCCAGCCATGTCCAGGTAAGCCCCACTGTTCGTGTGGGATTCGTAGATGAAGGAGCCCGGGTTGTAGACATTGCCAACCACCGACACAGTAGAGGGACGATGCGGGATGATCAGCCGGTCATTGTCCTCCATCACCATGTCGGGCAGGTCGGTGAAGGCTTCACCGGAAGAGCGACGCGCCCGCTCGCCTTGACCGCGCGAAGCTGTGAAACGATTCCTTCCTGTAGCTGCGCGAGTCCCTGCGCATCTCCGCCTCCTGCAGACGCGGCTATCGACAGCGCCGATTGCCGCACCTGCACTTCCATCGTATTCACCAGCTGATCCAAACTGTTCTGCTGCTCAATGCGCGCCGATTCCCGCATCAGCTGAGATCCATAGACGTACGCGTTCGGGGTTAATCCGCCGGCCCGCTGCAGCACGGATTGCAGGGTCTCGTTGACCTCCAGTTTGTAAACGCCCGGGCGCTTCACTTCGCCTTCGACCACCACGTAACGCGAGCGATCGTCTTGGGGCAGGCTGATGTCCCGCTGCGAAAAAATCGTGACGATATCTCCGGGCTGGAGTTCGAGATTGCTGGTGTCGTCGTGCTCCAGGATGGCCTTGCGCGGGCTCATCCAGATCAGCTTGGAGCTGAGGTCGGTGGGATTGACCCGCTGAATAA
>QIAK01000009.1 GCA_003225515.1 Acidobacteriota bacterium
TTGCAGCACCTGCAATCCGGCCTCGCGGTCTCCCTTCCGGCTAAGCAGCCAACGCGGGCTTTCGGGTAATCCGAAACAGAATACGGCGTAGAGCAATGATGGAAATGCGGCTACACCGAGCATCCAGCGCCAGGCGTTTTGTCCTATGCCCGCAAGCAGCGCATTGGAGACAAAAGCCATCAGGATTCCAAACACAATATTGAACTGGAACATTCCGGCAAGCCGGCCACGGTGTTTTGGCGGCGCGATCTCGGAAATGTACATGGGGGCGACGACGGTGGAGATGCCGATGCCCAGACCGCCAATTACCCGTGCGGCGATGAACATGCTTACGTTGGTCGCGAGGCCGGAACCGACTGCGCCGACGAAATAAAGAATGCCAATCCACAGCAGCGTGGCCTTGCGGCCGAAACGGTCGGCGGGCCACCCTCCGAGCAGGGAGCCAACCACAGTGCCGTAAAGAGCGGAAGCCATGGCGATGCCGTGCAGGCCAGGACTGAGACTCCAGAGCGCCTGGATGGTTTTTTCTGCGCCGGAAATAACGACGGTATCGAATCCAAAAAGAAATCCGGCAAGCGCCGATGTGAGCGACCAAAAGAAGATGCGAGCGACGGCGCAGCTTATCATATAAGTGAGTTGTCGGGCTTAACTGCTCGCGGGATCGTATTCCACCGCAGGTCGAAAAAGGGAAATGGCCGAATCAGCCGGCGAAAGCACGGGGGCGTGAGTGCGCCACTTTCGATGGGCTCGAGTATTTCACTCCCCAAAGAACACTCAATCTTTCGTCAGCGGGTACCGCTTCTCGCGCCATTCCCGAATGCCGCCGTCCATCGAAATGACGTTGGTGTAGCCCATCTTCTGCAGATTGTCTGCTGCGAGCGCCGAGCGAAAACCGCCGCCGCAATAAAGCACCAACTCTGCATTGAGGTCTGGGACGCGAGCTTCAATATCACGCTCGATGACGCCTTTGCCCATGTGAACAGCCCCAGGCAAGTGGTCTTTGGCGAATTCGCTCTCCTCGCGCACGTCGACGAGAGTGAACTTGTCTCCGCGGTCCATCCTGGTTTTTACCGCATCGACATTATTTTCATGAACACGGGTTTTCGCGTCGTCCACAATTTTCAGAAAACGGGGAGGATGTTGGTGGGCCATGAGACTCCTTTGAAATGAAGCGCAGTCAGCGCGTGATGCAGTCTCTCTCTGAATATTTTATCAATCCGTACATTGTTGTGGCAGCGGATCGTGGAGCATGGGATTGTTTTCGATTAGCATGAACTCGTGAACTCGAAAGGAACAGAACGGCGAGTCGGTCTGGCTCGTGCATTATCGAAGTTGGGATATTGCTCGCGTTCGGCGACTGAACGGGAGCTTGCGGCGCGATCCGGAGATGCCGGTACAGCTGGAGCGCGATCGGATCGCGGTGGAAGGTCGAACAATTAACGCGCAGACCAGGATTTATCTGATGATGAACAAGCCGCGCGGCCTGGTAACGACCGCTTCCGACGAGAAAGGGCGGGAGACCATTTACACCGTACTAGAAACCTCGGGCGAACACATGCCATGGGTCTCGCCGGTGGGCCGGTTGGATAAGGCCAGCGAAGGATTGTTGCTCGTGACCAATGATTCCGAGTGGGGAGCACGAATTTCCGCGCCCGAGACTCACCTGAAGAAAATCTATCATGTGCAGATAGATACCGTGGCGCATGAAAAGGTGCTGCCAGCATTGCTGAACGGAGTGAAGAGTGATGACGGAGAGTTTTTGTCCGCCACCGGCGTTCGTCTCCTGCGGTCGGGCGAGAAGCACTGTTGGATTGAAATCATCCTCGAAGAAGGCAAGAATCGACAGATTCGGCGCATGCTGGATGTACTCGGTGTCGAAGTACTGAGACTCGTAAGAGTGGCCATCGGTCCACTGCAATTGGGCAAACTCGCGAAAGGCAGTTATCGCCAACTGACCACTGACGAGAAGACTTCGCTTGATCGTGCCATAGCCGAGGCCGGCCAAGGATCGCGGCCGTGAGACCGCAGCCTTCCAATTCCGGCAGACGGCGCAGATGAGTGATCTTCAATTCGCGAGGGGAGCGAGTCTGAAGCCCGCCGCCGGACCTGCGCACCGCACACTGCATGCTAGACTCGGCGTTCTATCTTGGGGGAAGTTCGTGGAATGAGTGATCTCACGTTCTTATCTGCTGTAACCATGGCGCAACACGTGCGACAGAAAAAAATCTCTCCTGTCGAACTCGCCGATGCGCATCTGTCGAAAATCGAGAGGCTGAATCCGAAGTTGAATGCGTTCGTGCATGTTGACGCGGAGCGAGTTCGGCGCGAGGCACGCGAAGCCGAAGCGGTCCTGATAAGCGGGAAGGCTCTGGGATCGCTTCATGGCGTCCCAATAAGCATTAAGAGTTCCCTGGATGTGGCGGGAATGCGCTGTGAAACCGGCACGCGATTACGCTCAGGAAACGTGGCCACGCATGACGCTCCGCTGGTGGCGCGCTTACGCAAGGCAGGCGCGATTGTGCTGGGTGTGACCAACACGCCCGAAATCTTGATGGCGTGGGAGACGGATAACCTCTTATATGGGCGCACCAACAGCCCATGGGATCTGGAACGTACGCCGGGAGGGTCCAGCGGGGGCGAGGCGGCGGCGATCGCTGCCGGCATGTCCGCAGGAGGCGTGGGCAGCGACGGTGGAGGATCGATTCGTGTGCCCGCACATTTCAGCGGCATATGCGGGCTCAAGCCTACGCCGGGCCGCATTCCGGCGACTGGCCACTTTCCTCCGTCGGGTGGGCCGTTTGCGCTGATTGGGGTTGCGGGTCCAATGGCGCGCACCGTCGCCGACCTGACAGCGCTGTTTGAAGTGATGCAGGGTCCGGACGACGGCGATACCTGTGCTGCCCCGGTGCCGCTACGTCGGTGGAGCGAAAATGAAATCAAGAAGCTGCGCGTCGGCTATTTTGAGGACGATGGACGCACCCCTGTAACCACTGAAACTCGCATCGCCGTGCGTAAGGCCGCAGAGGCGCTGAAGAGTGCAGGTTTCAAGGTTGAACCGTTCCAGCCAGAGGGGCTTGAAGAAGCGCGAGTGCTGTGGAAGAAGTTCTTCGTGACCGGCGGAGGGATGTTGATTCGTCCCATGTTTCAGGGACGTGAAGAAGATCTCAGCCCAGCGCTTAAGCAGTTTCTCGAGTGGTCTGCTGCGGAGCAAGCGCTCACCGGCGATTCCCTGATGGAAGCGTGGATTGCCCGCGACACACTGCGAGCAAAGTTTTTGGCGCAGATGCGGAAGTATCCGATTCTGCTGTGTCCGGTGGCTGCAATTCCCGCATTCCGCCACGCGGAACGCAGTTGGGCGATTGAAGGGAAGGAAGTGGGCTATCTCGATGCGTGGAGTTATACCGAGTGGTTCAACCTGCTGGGCAATCCAGCCGCGGTGGTGCCGGTGAATCATTCGGATCGTGGGCTGCCTATCGGCGTGCAGATTGTCGGGCGTCCATGGGAAGAAGAGCAAGTGCTCGGCGTTGCCGCGGCGCTTGAGGCACAATGCAATGCCTGGAGAGTCCCGCCCATCAGCTAAACGCGGTCTCGTTCTCGATAGTATTTTTCTATTATTCCGCCTGCTATCAGCTCTGTATAACTTTATGTGCGCGGGATTTCAGGCGCTGTGGGTCTGATCTCGTCATATCTTCGAACCTTCGTTTCACATGCGGGAAATGCCTGGATCTGGGAGATTTGTCGATCGAGCTTTGTCGTGGCTCGTGCTGTTTCTCTTTCTCTCGGCTGTCTATCTCTACACCTTTCCTCAAGCCAACATCTTCTATGCGGGTGTTGTGCTGTTGCACGCGGCCGGAGGCGTGCTCGCCGCCGTGCTGCTGGTCCCTTCATTATTCCGGCTGATCCGCTCCGGGAGTCTCGCATCGCGCATCGGGTGGCTGCTGGTCGCGGTAGGAGCGGCATTCGGATTGATTCTCATCAAGACAGGGACACCTCGCACGGAGTGGAACAAGCTTTACTTACACATTGTAATTTCATTCGCGGCTGTGGGCCTGTTGATTGCGGGGCGGCCGGCCAAACAAGCCGAATCCGGTCGTACGGGCTCTCATTTGCCTGGCCGTACTCGCCAGCCTTGGTTATGGAGCGAACTACGTGCGGGAGAGTTGGCAGACGAAGAATCGCATTCAGAATCCGTCCATGCCTCCGGACAGCATGAATGGCGAAGGGGATGGTCCCGAGGGGACGTTTTTCCCGAGTTCAGCGCAGGTTTACGGCAAGCAAAAGATTCCGAGCAAGTTCTTCATGGAGTCTGACTCGTGCAAACGGTGCCATGAGGATATTTACAATCAGTGGTTCAGTTCGGCGCACCACTTCTCTTCGTTCAACAATCAGTGGTATCGCAAGTCGATCGAGTACATGCAGGACACGATCGGCACCAGGCCTTCGAAATGGTGCGGCGGCTGTCACGATCCAGCGGTGCTATACGCCGGATTGATGGATACGCCGATCAAGCAGATCGTGCATCGCCCCGAGGCGCAGGCCGGACTGGGTTGCATGATGTGCCACTCCATTGCCAATGTGAAGAGCACGATGGGGCAGGGAGATTTTTATTTGGAGTATCCCAAGCTTCATGAGCTGGCGGCAACGCAGAATCCGGTAGCGCGGTCATTGCATGATTTTCTCATCCGGCTGAATCCGGAGCCGCACCGGCGGGTATTCCTGAAACCGTTCATGCGCGACCAGACGGCAGAATTCTGCTCGTCGTGTCACAAAGTGCACCTCGATGTTCCGGTCAACAACTATCGCTGGTTCCGCGGTTTCAACGAGTACGACAACTGGCAGGCCAGTGGAGTCTCTGGGCAGGGAGCAAGGTCTTTCTATTATCCACCGAAGCCACAGCAATGTGCGGACTGCCACATGCCTGCGGAATCTTCAAAGGATGCAGGCAACATCAACGGCTTTGTGCACTCGCACCGGTTTCCAGGAGCGAATACCGCGGTGCCGACAGCCAATGAAGATGCGGCGCAATTGAAGCTGACGGAAGACTTTCTCAAGAGTGGCGCGCTCACCGTCGATATTTTTGCGCTGTCTCCGGCGCAAGCGCCGCTGAAACCGGGCGCAACCACACAGTCGGATCTTTCCACCACATTCGCAGTTGGAGAAGAAGCTGAGAGCAAAGTTACTGCTGAGACCGCGGGAGAAGTTGCTCCGGTGACCGCGCCGTTAAACCTGGTACATCCGGCATTGCGCCGCGGCGATACGGTGCGCGTGGATGTGGTGGTACGCACCAAGAAAGTTGGACACTTCTTTCCCGGGGGCACCGTCGACGCCTACGATACCTGGCTCGAACTGAAGGGCACTGACGACAAGGGCCAGACGATCTTCTGGAGCGGCATGGTCGAAGACAACGGACACGGTCCGGTAGAGAAGGGCGCACATTTCTACCGGTCCCTGCAGATCGACGCGCACGGCAATCCCATTAACAAGCGGAATGCATGGGCGACGCGTGCAGTGGTGTATGTGCGTTTGATTCCCCCGGGTGCAGCCGACACGGTGCATTACCGCATGTTGATTCCGGAGAATGCGGGGAACAAGATCACGCTGCGGGCGCGATTGTGCTACCGGAAATTCGCGTGGTATGGAACGCAGGAAGCCTTCGCTGGATTGCCCGACCCGACGAAACCGAATGCAGTTTCTCCGGACTACGACGACCGGCCGACGTTGTTTACAGCATCGCTGAGCGGCGTCTCGGCGAAGCAGGAGAAAATTCCTGACCTGCCGATCGTCACGATTGCAGAGAACGAAGTCACGCTCCCGGTGGTTGCGCACAATACTTCGGCGGCGGAGCCGAAGACTATTGTTCACAAAGAAGAATGGCAGCGCTGGAATGATTTTGGCATCGGCCTCTTTTTGCAGGGCGACCTGAAAGGCGCTGCGGCTGCCTTCGTTAAGGTGACGGAGGCGGATCCGAACAATCCCGATGGCTGGGTAAACATTGGGCGCTGCGCCGTGCAGGAGGGCGACATGCAACGGGCCCGAACGGTGTTGGAAAAAGCGCTCGCCCTATCTCCGAACCTGGCGCGCGCCAATTTCTTCTATGCGAAAGTGCTTCGGGCCGACGGAAATTATGAGGGTGCGGCGACCCGATTGCGGATGGTCCTGGTGCAATATCCGCGGGACCGGGTCGCGATCAACGACCTGGGACGCGTGCTGTTTCTTCAGCGCAAGTACGATGACTCGGTGAAAATTCTGCAATCCGTGCTCGCAATTGATCCTGAAGATTTGCAGGCGCATTACAACCTGATGCTGTGCTACAACGGCCTGGGTCAGGAAAAACTAGCCAAGGAGCATGAGGCTCGCTATATGCGGTTCAAGGCGGATGAATCGTCGCAGGCGATCACCGGGCCTTACCGTCAGATTCATCCTGAAGACAACAATGAACGGCAAGCGGTGCACGAGCACATGTCTGTGCCACTGCCAGCGCTCGGTAAATTGCAAAAGCCGAAGATCGTCGCTGGTCGTGAAAATGTTGCTACGTCATCGGCCGGAGCCTCTCGATAATGCGCCTTCCACAAAAGCAATTCACCACAGAGTCAAAGAGACACCAAGAAACACATAAATTTTATTTAGGGTTTCTCTGGGCCTCTGTGACTCTGTGGCTCGCGATTTGTGTGTCGTCAGTTGGCCAGGCCCAGCAGCTTCACTTCCGCGACGTCACGGCGCAAGCCGGAATCCGGTTCACGCACAACAACGGCGCCTTCGGAAAGAAGTGGTTGCCCGAGACGATGGGGCCGGGCTGCGCATTCATCGACTACGACAACGATGGATATCCTGACATCATCCTGATCAACGGCACCGACTTCTCCGGACACGCACATGCCGGAGCTACCACACTGAAGCTCTATCACAATAGCGGCAACGGGACGTTTACTGATGCAACGCGCAAGGCGGGCCTGACAGTTCCAATGTTCGGGTTGGGTGTGGCTGTGGGCGATTACGACAACGACGGATTCGATGATCTGTTTGTCACCGCTCTGGGCCAGAGTCACCTCTATCACAATAACGGTAACGGAACGTTCAGTGAGGTTACCAAGTCTGCAGGAATGTGGGGCCCAAGCGAGTTTTCGACCGGCGCCGCGTGGGTGGATTATGATCGCGATGGCAAACTCGATCTGGTGGTCGCGAATTATGTGCAGTGGACAGAGGGGGGCGATCTCTATTGCACAATCGATGGCGCGCACAAATCCTACTGTACGCCGGAATCTTACAAGGGCACGTCGGTGCGGCTCTGGCACAACCTCGGTGGCGGAAAGTTTGAAGATGCTACGCAGAAGGCCGGGATGGGCGACCCTACTTCGAAGAGTCTAGGAATCGCGATTCTCGATTACAACGCAGATGGTTGGCCGGACATCCTGATCGCGAACGACACGCAGCCGAACAAGTTGTACCTCAACAAGAAGGATGGAACATTCGAGGAGCGCGGTGTGGCTGCGGGGATCGGGTTCAGCGAGGATGGGATCGCGCGGGCCGGCATGGGCGCCGATGCTGCCGACTACGATCGCAGCGGACACGCCAGCATCATCATCAGTAACTTCGCCAACCAGATGGTCTCGCTTTATCACAACGAGGGAAACGGATTGTTCGTTGATGAGGCGCAGCAGTCGGAAGTTGGGCGGGCTACGCTGGTGACGCTCGGTTTCGGTTGCTTCTTCTTTGATTACGACAATGATGGCTGGCAGGATATTTTCGTTGCCGACGGCCATATTGAAGATCAGGGTGAGTTATGCGGAGCCTCCACATCTGTTCCGGAATCTCGGCGGCGGCAAATTTACCGAGGTCACGGCGCAGATGGGGAACACCTTCGCCGCGCCGAAAGTGGCGCGGGCCGCCGCTTACGGCGATATCGATAACGACGGCTTCCTCGACATTCTGCTGACGACGAATGCGGGTCCGGCGTACCTGTTTCACAACGAAGGCGGATCGAATCACAGTGTGCGCGTAAAGCTTGTAGGCACGAAGTCAAATCGGGACGGCATTGGGGCAGTCGTCCGCGTGAGTGCCGGCAATGACAAGCAATGGAAGATGCTGCGCTCCGGATCGAGTTATCTGGCGCAGAGTGAACTAGTATTGACGTTCGGGCTGGGAGCGCAAACCAAAGCGGATAACCTTGAGATTCAATGGCCCAGCGGGCAAATAGACAAGCTGTCGAATGTCGATGCCGGGCAGACCGTCACGGTTCAGGAAGCGAAGGGCGTGATCGCAAAGCGCGCATACGCGAATCGCACGTTTGAAAAGTCGGGTGCGGTCTCTCTGCCAAAATAAATTGTCATCCTGAGCGAAGGCGTCACGTTCGCGAATGCGAACGCGATGCTGAGTCGAAGGACCCGTGCAACTGGACGCCGTCGCGAGCGATGCGAGGAGTTTACTCGCGGGCGTTTTCGATGGAAGTCGGTCAGATTGTCCCGTGAGAACGCCTCGGCGCTCGTACCGACGCGGAGGAGCCAAGGGGTCCTTCGACTGCGGCATGGCCGCGCTTGCGCGGCCATAACTCCGCTCAGGATGACAACATTGTGGTCACAGAACGCTCCGGTTTTCTCAGCGATCCTGAAGCTGCCTGTGGTTAAATCGATGGCGAAATGAACTTGCGAACTTCTGCTGCTCTCGTTGCTGTGCTGGCCGCCGTCTTCGGTGTGCTTGCTCCCGAATCGAAGCCGAATCGCATTGAAGCTGCGCGCCTGAATAATCTGGGAGTGGCTTACATGAACCAGCAGCTTTTTGAGAAGGGATTGAAATCTTTTCAGCAGGCGTCGGAAGCTGATCCTAAACTCACGATTGCGCGGCTGAATGCGGGCATTGCGTATCTGAACCTGCAGAAGGTTGATGAAGCCAAGTCGGCATTGGAAGACGCGGCCAAGCAAGACCCGAAGAATCCGTATGCGTGGTATGGCCTTGGCATGCTTGCCAAGAACACGGGCGACGCGCAGGCGGCGATTGATGCATTCAAGCACGTGGTCGACATCGACGCGAGCGACGCGGACACCTGGTACTTTCTGGGCACGGCGTACGTACAGGCTAAGCAGTTTCCGCAGGCCATTGAAGCGTTCGACCACGCGCTGAAGATCAATCCGCTGCATGCTTCGGCAGAGTTTGGAATGTCACGGGCCTACCAGCAATCGGCCGATGTGGAGCACGCCCGCGAGCATCTGAAGAAATTCCAGTACATCACGCAGA
>QIAK01000202.1:0-561 GCA_003225515.1 Acidobacteriota bacterium
TGCGCCCCATTTTGATGACCGCCTTCGCTTTCATTTTAGGATGCGTGCCGCTGTGGACCGCTACAGGTGCAGGAGCGATATCACGACGGGTCTTAGGCACATGCGTGATCGGAGGTATGTTGGCTGCTTCCCTTCTGGCGATCTTTCTAATTCCCGTCAGCTTCGAGCTTGTGGAGCGAATTGCCCATCGAAAGAAAGCAGCGGCTCATGTTCCAGTAATTGTGCCTTTAGCGGGGGATTAGTCTATGAGTAGGCTCTACTACATCGCCGTGTTCTGCCTGCTATTCCTCAATGGATGCACGCTTGGGCCCAAGTACAAACGTCCTGCGGCGTCTGTGCCGGATACATTTCGCGGATCGGCTCCCGACACGTCGCCTACAGCTCAATCTCTGGGCGATGAGAAGTGGTGGACGGTCTTCCAGGATTCTCAATTGCAGGCACTTATCCGCGAGGCCCTTGCACAGAATTATGATGTCCGCATTGCTGCTGCCCGCATACTTCAGGCGCAAGCCGCTCTTGGAATTACGCGTGCTGACCAATTCCCTTCCATTTTCGCCGGCG
>QIAK01000202.1:597-1704 GCA_003225515.1 Acidobacteriota bacterium
CCATACAGGTAAGCCTGGGCCTGGCATGGGAACTGGACTTTTGGGGCAAGTTCCGGCGCGCTACAGAGGCTGCTCGGGCCGAGTTGTTGGCCACTGAGTGGGGACAGAAGGCCGTAGTCTCCAGTCTGGTCAGCAATGTAGCCACTGCCTACTTCCAACTTCTGGAATTGGATTCCGAGATGGATATTTCCAGGCACTCTCTGGATTCCCGCAAAGAATCTTTGCGATTGGTCGAGATCAGAGCACGAGGGGGCACGACGTCAATGATGGACGTTCGTCAATCGGAGCAACTCGTCTTCACTGCTTCGTCCAGCATTCCCGATCTGGAGAGGCGTCTTGAGCAGCAGGAGAATCTCATCAGCATTCTTTTAGGCCGAAACCCCGGACCTGTGACTCGTGGACGGTCTTTGGTGGAGAATGTTGTCCCGGCGGAAGTTCCCGGAGGGCTGCCTTCGTCGTTGCTCGAAAGGCGTCCAGATATTCAGTTCGCGGAGCAAACACTAATTGCGGCCAACGCCCGCATCGGCGTGGCCAAGGCCGCATACTTCCCGCAGATCAGCCTGACAGGCTTGGCAGGGTACCAGAGCACAGCTCTAACGAATCTGTTTACCGGCCCAGCCGGCCTGTGGAGTTTCGGAGCGCAGTTGGCGCAGCCAATCTTTACCGCCGGAAAGATTCGTTCCGGCGTTCGGCTGACAGAAGCGCAAAAAGAAGAGTCTGTTCTCAGTTATCAACGGTCGATTCAGCAGGCCTTTCGCGAAGTTTCTGATTCGCTCGTCGCATATGGCAAGAATCGCGAATTCAGAGAACAGCAAGCACTGCTCACTAATGCCGCCGCAGATGCGACCCGGTTAGCGAATAGCCGATATCGCGGTGGCGTCACCAGCTACCTCGAGGTTCTCGACAGTGATACACGGTACTTCGACGCACAGATCGGCCTTTCACAAGCCTCGCTCAATGAACGTCTGGCATTAGTGCAGGTTTTCAATGCGCTCGGAGGCGGATGGCAACAATAGAAGGCGCTTGACACCATGCTCGAGAGCCTTATCAATGCTGACGAACGACTTCTGAATCCAATGGAGAGAATCTCCGAGGTTCTCTTCGCTT
>QIAK01000202.1:1720-5451 GCA_003225515.1 Acidobacteriota bacterium
CCTTCAGCGTGGCAGATGCCGGCCGTGAGGAAGTTCGAACCATGCTCCTCGGGAGTCTGGGTTGCAACCTGGCCTGGGGCATTATCGACGCGACCCTCTATTTAATGGCATGCTTCAGCACGCGAGGGCGCGCCATCTTGACCTTAGCAGCCTTACAACAGGCTCCCAGCCAAACCGAGGCTCACGCAGTCATCGCCCAAGCACTCCCTCCTCTATTGGTATCCGTGTTGAGCACTGAGGACCTGGAAACCATGCGAGAACGCCTCAGCCACGTTGGCAGTGTTCCTCAGAGGCCTCAGCTAAGTAAGCGGGAATGGATGGGGGCGCTTGGAGTTTTCCTTATTGTTGTTCTTACTACCCTGCCCGTGATCGTCCCCTTTGCTTTAACAGCCAATGCTCACCGGGCATTACGGATTTCCAATGGCATTGCAGTCATCATGCTGTTCCTGGCAGGATACGCATTCGGGACATGCTCCGGTCACCGGCCGTGGGGAATGGCCCTCGCAATGGTCATCCTGGGCAGCGCCATGGTCGGAATCACGATTTCTCTCGGAGGATAATCCCCTTTAGCGTCTGCCTAATCTTGCTCCCACAAATCTCGAATCCAACCCTTGCCTCGCCTCAAATGCCACTCTTAGCCCTGGGAACACCTGCCGAGTGTGCGGTTGTCAGGAACACGTAACAATACTCAGGCACGGAAAAGTGCCGAGGTTCATCGCGAAACAGCCATATCTGAAGAGGATGTGCTTTCCGAAACTTGTGTATAACCGGACTGTCACTTCTGTCAGTACTCCCTTCCACTGAACTGCTCCAACCTGTTGTTGATGTCTCGCCAGTAACATCGTCACTCGTGTGAGGGATCCTCCGCTTGCTCTCGCGCCCAGGCGAATATTGTATCGATGGAAGGAGAATTTAGTGACCATCGACCAGGCTGTAAGCCTTTTGGCGGCAATCACATTGATGGAAATGATGGTCACGCTCGGGCTAGGCGTGAAAGCTTCAGATGTTCTCGCGGTGGGCAAGCGCTGGGATTTGTTGGCTCGAGCCTTCTTGGCAAACTACATCATTGTTCCCGGAACAGCTCTCGGACTGCTGCTGCTCTTTCATGCCACTCCAATGGTGGCAGCGGGGTTTCTCGTTGCCGCCGTATGTCCGGGGGCACCTTATGCCCCTCCTTTCACAGCGATGGCGAGGGGGAACGTCACTGTGGCGGTTGGATTAATGGTGTTGTTGGCCGCGTCATCGGCGCTGCTCGCGCCCTTATTGCTTGGATTTCTGGTTCCCGTGATCGCCGGAAGCGCGACATTACACATCGACGTATTGAAGATGGTCCGCACTTTGTTGGGAGCCCAACTGTTGCCCTTGTGCCTGGGGCTGTGGATTCGTCACAGCTATGCAAGCGTTGCAGAGAGATTGAAGAAGCCGGGAAGTGTTCTCAGCCTGTTACTCAACCTTATTTTACTAACGCTAATCATTGCCGTTCAGTTTCGTACCCTGGCAGAGATTCATCTCAAAGGATACATCGGCATGTTCTGTCTGGTGATTGCCGCCCTCGCTGCAGGTCGCGTGGTCGCAAAGCGAGGACAGGAAGAAAGTGCAAAAAGCCTGATTCTAACAACGTCAGTGCGCAACGTGGGCGTGAGCCTGGTTATTGTGACCGCGAGTTTCCCTGGCACAGCCGCCATTACCTCCGCAACCGCATACGCAATTTTTCAGACCATCATCATTGCTCTGCTCGCGTGGGCATGGGGGCGCCACGCTCAGCACGTTCGGTTCGTCGAACAAAAAGCCGCATAGATTATGAACTCACGTCGCGCAATACAAACAGAGGACCAAAGGAACCAACCCCCTGTCCTGCTCCTCAAAGTTGGCAATAACGCTCGATGAGGAAGCGAACCGCCAGTGAAATCGAGTTTGAGCAGCAGTTCTGATGACACGACGCATGGCGAATGCAGCTGAACAAAGGGCTGTGAAGATCGAGAGGAACTGCTATGGCAGCACGCGCGTGGAGTCTCAATAGAGACATTCAGACGAAACGAACGGCATGGAAGGCACTACAGATCCATCACAAAAAAATGAAGGAGATCCATCTCCTCGATCTATTCGCCCATGATCCGGTACGCGGCGAACGGATGGCCGCCGAAGGGGCGGGTCTGTATCTAGATTACTCAAAAAACAGGATTACGTACCAAACGCTGAAGCTATTGATTGCGTTGGCGGAAGAATCCGGTCTGCAGGGCCGAATTGATGCGATGTTCCGAGGCGAGAGAGTAAACATCACGGAAAAGCGGCCCGCCTTGCATGTGGCTCTTCGTGCTCCGAAAGGTACATCCGCCTACGTCGATGGAAGAAACGTGGTCCCGCAGGTTCATGCTGTGCTCGACAGGATGGCTCATTTCGGTGAGCGGGTGCGGACAGGAGAGTGGAAAGGATACACCGGAAAGCGCATACGTAACGTGGTCAATATTGGGGCTGGCGGCTCTCATCTTGGCCCCTTACTAGCCACGCAGGCGCTACGACATTATGCGGATCCTTTTCTCACGTTCCGATTCGTTGCCAGCGTCGATGCCTCAGCCTTCGCCGAAGCCGTGCGTGATCTTGACCCTGCCGAAACTCTTTTCATTATCTCTTGCAAGACTTTCAACACCATTGACACCATGAGCAACGCCTGCACAGCCCGGGAATGGCTGGTTTCCGGGCTGAAGACAGATAAAGAGTCCGTCGCCAAGCATCTTGTTGCTGTCTCGGCCAATGTCGCTGAAGCGACGCAGTTTGGCATTGCAACAGGAAATATTTTCGAATTTTGGGACTGGGTGGGCGGACGATACTCGCTTTGTTCGGCCGTCGGCTTAGCTGCGATGCTTGCGATAGGAGAAAAACGTTTCGGGGAGATGCTGGATGGCTTTCACCAGATGGACATGCATTACCTAGCCACTCCGTTCCAACGCAACCTGCCTGTGCTAATGGGGTTGCTGAGTATCTGGTACAACGACCTGTTCGGCGCTCAAAGCTTTGCCATCTTGCCTTACGAGCAATACCTCGAACGTCTGCCGGCTTACCTGCAGCAACTCATTATGGGGAGCAACGGTAAACATGTAACCCTGATTGGAACGGACGTGATCCAACCGACGAGTCCTGTCTGTTGGGGCGATAGCGGAGCAAATGGACAGCACTCATTCTTCCAACTTCTACACCAGGGGACACGACTGGTTCCATGCGACTTCATTGCATTCGCAGAGCCTCTTCGCTCGTACGGACGGCATCAGGAGATGCTCATGGCCAATGCATTCGCGCAAACGGCGGCTTTGGCTTTCGGCAAGACTGCCGAGCAGGTGAAAGCAGAAGGCACACCGGACTGGCTGGTCCCCCACCGACTATTCGCAGGCAACCGTCCATCCAACACCATCCTGGCTCAGCAGCTAACGCCTGAGAGCTTCGGAAAACTGGTGGCTCTCTACGAACACTCCGTTCACACACAGGCAGTGATCTGGAATATCAACCCCTTCGATCAATGGGGAGTCGAACTGGGCCAGGACCTGGCTACAACTATCCTTCCCGAACTGCAGTGCAGCGATGACAAACCGCTCCAGCATGACAGCTCAACCAGCACGCTGATCCGCCGCTACCGATCGATGAGACGGCGGCCGGAGCAACCCTGTGATGGTTAGTCAGTTTGAAAATGGATACTGAACAGGGAGGGTGATTTGCACCACAAAGAAAGAGGTAGTCCA
>QIAK01000202.1:5552-6845 GCA_003225515.1 Acidobacteriota bacterium
CTCCTCGGATGGAATCAATTTCAGTGTGTACTCCCGAACCGCGTCGGGCCTCGACCTGCTCTTTTTCGATCGGGAAGATGATCCGTGTCCCTCACGAGCCATTCAAATCGACCCTTACACAAATCGCACGTACCACTATTGGCACGTGTTCGTCCCTAAAACTCGGGCCGGACAGATCTACGCCTATCGAGCTCACGGTCGCTTTGAGCCTGAGAATGGATTGCGTTTCGATCCAGACAAGGCACTTCTAGACCCGTATGGCCGCGAGGTCGTCGTCCCCAGGAATTACAACCGAGAAGCCGCGCGACGGCCGGGGAACAATTTCGCCACAGCCATGAAGAGCGTGGTCGTCGATAGCAGCTCCTATGACTGGGAAGGCGACGCACCGCTGAGCATTTCCACGGCGAAGAGCATTGTCTACGAAATGCACGTCAAAGGTTTCACTGCAAATCCGAACTCGGGCGTGATAGACAAACTCCGCGGCACCTATGCCGGATTGATTGAGAAAGTTGATTACCAGAAGGATCTTGGCATAACGGCCGTCGAACTTCTGCCCATTTTCCAATTCGACGCTTCGGACTGTCCCCGAGGCGTGGTGAATTATTGGGGCTATCAGCCCGTGTCCTTCTTTTCGCCGCATCGCGCTTACAGCTCACGACAGGATCCCCAAGGCCCTTCGGACGAATTCCGCGATATGGTGAAGGCTTTCCACCGGGCAGGAATCGAAGTCATTCTCGATGTCGTGTTTAATCACACGTCAGAAGGCAAGCACGATGGTCCAACGCTATGCTTCCGCGGATTGGACAATGCCGCATATTACATACTCGAACAAAATCGTTCTCGATACGCAGATTATAGTGGATGTGGCAATACGCTGAACGCGAATCATCCTGTGGCTCGGCGCATGATCGTCGAGAGCTTGCGGTATTGGGTCAGCGAGATGCACGTGGATGGTTTTCGCTTCGATCTGGCATCCATTCTCTCGCGGGATAGTTCGGGCCAATGCATGACGACTCCACCCGTACTCTGGGACATCGAGTCGGACCCCATTCTTGCCGGAACTAAATTGATTGCGGAAGCCTGGGACGCAGCTGGCCTTTATCAAGTGGGGAGTTTCATCGGTGACAGTTGGATGGAGTGGAATGGCCGGTTTCGCGACGATTTCCGAAGTTTCTTCCGCGGTGAATGCGGAACCGTTTCGCGAATCGCCGAGCGGCTACTGGGAAGCCCTGACGTCTACGGACACAAGCAGCGCGAGGCGGAGCAGAGCGTAAATTTCATAACCTGCCATGA
>QIAK01000202.1:6871-7497 GCA_003225515.1 Acidobacteriota bacterium
CAACCAAGATGGAGCCAATGACAACCGTAGCTGGAATTGTGGTGTCGAGGGACCCACCGACGATCCGATGATCGAGAAACTGCGGACCAGACAGGTCAAGAACTTCATGACGGTGACCCTTCTTTCTCTTGGGCTGCCCATGATTCTTATGGGCGATGAAGTGCGTCGCTCCCAACATGGCAACAACAACGACTATTGTCATGACGATGAATCGAACTGGTTCAACTGGAGCTTGCTCGAGAAACATGCTGACGTTCATCGCTTCGTAAAAGTGCTGCTTGCCCGCCGGGGCATGCGGAACGAAGAACCTCAACGCCAGCGCAAGAGCCTCGATCAGCTAATTCGCGAGGCCCGGAAGGCTTGGCACGGAGTAAAGCCATTGCAGCCAGATTGGAGCGACGGCTCACACAGCCTGGCATTTGGTGCCGAGATCAAGAAAGACAACCTGGGCATTCATTTCATCCTGAACGGGTATTGGGAGCCGCTTCAGTTCGAACTGCCCCCACTTCAGCACGGAGCTGTCTGGCAACGTTGGATCGACACCGCTCTCGACACACCGAATGACATTACGGATTGGCAAGCAGCGCCAGCCGTATCCGGAACCGTGTACTCAGTCGAAGCCCGAT
>QIAK01000202.1:7528-9650 GCA_003225515.1 Acidobacteriota bacterium
TGATGTGGCAAACACCGTTGGCAGAGCAGCAGGTTGATTTGAATGCGGTGATCATAAAGCGCTTATAGATGAGGAATTTTGACCTCGAAAGATGAAAAACCGCTTACTTTTGTCGAAGTTTTGCAAATTCGGCCCGGTTCTTCTTACATTTGCGGCTCTTCTTGCCTTTGCCCAGGATCTTGCCCCGCGCGCCTACTTGATCACTCCGGTCCACTCGAATGCAATTACCCTCACGTATTCCTATTTCGGCGGAAGCCTTCTCTTCGACAATACGGTGCCCATCACGGGGGCGACCGCCAAGATCAATGTTCCCATATTTAGTTACTATCACTCCTTCCGCTTCTTCGGACGCAGTGCTAATTTCACGGGGTCCTTGCCCTATGGAGTCGGAAACGTCCGTGGAAGCGTAATGGATGCAGAAACGAAAGCCTACAGGTCGGGCCTTTTCGATACGGCGTTTCGCTTTTCAGTGAACTTAACCGGCGGGCCTGCAATGGACGTGGCCGAGTTTCGCAAATGGCGGCAGAAAACGATTGTCGGCCTGAGTCTCAGAGTCGTCACTCCCACAGGACAATATGACCCCACCAAGCTCATTAACTATGGGGCCAACCGATGGGCCTTTAAACCCGAAGTCGGCCTTTCCCGCCTATGGGGTCACTGGGTGGTAGACACCTACACAGGAATGTGGCTCTTCACCAGCAACAAAGAGTTCTTCTCACATAATCAGTTTTCTCCTGGCACAAACTTACAGAAGCAAGAGTCCATGTGGGCATTTGAGGGGCATTTAAGCTACGACGTGAAACCGAGGCTGTGGGCATCGCTCGACGGTAATTTTTGGGTCGGGGGTCGCACAAAGATCAACGGCGTGCGGAATTTGAACTCGCTTCAGAGGAATTCCAGAATCGGCGCCACCGTATCGCTTCCCGTCAGCAAGCACCAGTCCCTGAAGTTCAGCTACAACCGCGGTGCATACATCCGATATGGGGGGAATTTCAACAATGTGTCTGCCGGCTGGCAGTACTCATGGCTAGGAAGGCCTAACTAGGGTTTCCCTTTTTGCTATCAGCTCGCTTCTCCTTATCTCCCCTTTGGACTACCCGCATCGTGGAAATCATCCGCGCCCTCCGAAACCTGATAAATTTAACCGAGTCTCCACAATCATAGCTATCCAGTGAAACACCGGCGCGCAAAACAAGGGACGCCAGATTGCGCGTCCCTTGCCCCCGGGTTCATAACTCGGCTATTTCTGATCAGGTTGAGAAGGGCCAGGCTCCACGGGAAGAGATTCCTTCTCTCCTGCCAGGACCATCACGTCTTTGCGGTCTGGCCACCCGCTATGAAACAGAAGCTCAGCATCGGTAGCATTGCCGGGAAAATACTGCGTGGAGCGGTCACCTTTCGGGAGCAGCACAAGATCGGCACGGCGATTGTATGCCCACACCAGCTGCCTGAAGCTTCCCAACGACTGGGGAGGCTTATTAGGATTTTCGTTTTGCAACGACTCGATGGTGGCGCGGTCCAACGGATGCTCTTTGCCGGAGACAAGATACTGCTTGACGAGATCTGCGCGGCGCTCACTTAGCGAGTGGTTTCGTGCCTTCGAGTCCCTCTCGTCGGTGTTCGCCAGCACACTGAGTCGGGCTTCCGGATCATATTCGAGATATGCCTTGAACCCGGCGGCCGTTTGGCTCAAGGCTTCTTGCTGGCTCTTCAGCAGACCGCGGTCGGGATGCTGCTTCTCCGGATATCCGGTCGGAAAGAAAACACTACCCATTTGAACCACCGGAATAGGTTCAATTGAGCCTACGATGCGGACCGTAGCCGTCTGCGTGTCCGACCCTCCGCACTCGTTCCTTGCCGTGAGAACATAAGTTTGTACCTCATTCAGAGATCCCTCGCCTTGCTGCTTGGGCTCGGCTTTGAGGGAGCGGCTATCGTTGGCCCCCACATTGCCCAGGGGGTCAATGGAGACGGTCTGCGCGTTTGAAGTGGTCCATTGTAGATCGGTGGATCCTTGCTCGATAGTCTTCTCGCCGATTCGTCGATAGCGAATCTCGCCAGACGAAGCATGCAACGAACTCTGCACATTCGTGTTTACGTTCACAGTCTGCTTCGAACTAAC
>QIAK01000202.1:9677-9992 GCA_003225515.1 Acidobacteriota bacterium
GTCGTCGTTTGCGTCGGCTTATACGATAATTCACCCTCTGATGCAGACTGCTTCGTAGCTTCTGCGCCGGATGAAATGGTTCTCTCGACGATTTCTGCTGTTGCCCAGTTCAAATGCGTGGAATCTCCGCAATTGATTTGCATCGGACTTGCCGCCAAGTTCCCGGTTACGGGCGAAACCGCAACCGTCGCACTTGCTGTTCCGGCTTTGAATCGCGGCAGCGAGTTGATGTCTGCACCCCGGGGCCACGGCGTCACTTTTTGGCTGCCGTTCGCCGCATTGATGATGACGCGCTCGTTTGCGTTTACATTCACT
>QIAK01000203.1 GCA_003225515.1 Acidobacteriota bacterium
TCATGTCGCCGTCGCGCACGCCTGCGATAGGACCTCCCAGCGCCGCCTCGGGAGAAACATGCCCCGCCATCAGCCCGCGAGTCGCTCCGCTGAAGCGGCCGTCGGTCAACAAGGCCACCGAGCTGCCCAGTCCTTCGCCAACAATCGCGGCCGTCACCCGCAACATCTCGCGCATACCGGGGCCGCCCTTCGGTCCTTCGTTGCGAATCACGACCACATCCCCGGCTTTGATTTTCTTCTCCTTGACCGCGGCCATGGCGTCCTCTTCGGATTCAAACACGCGCGCCGGACCACGATGCTCCAGCCGCTCGTGACCGCTGATCTTCGCGACGCAACCTTCCGGCGCGATATTTCCCCTCAGAATCACCAGCCCGCCCGTCGCCTTCAAAGGCTTGTTCAGCGGAGCGATTACTTCCTGTGATGGAGTTTCAACCGCAGTTTGCGTCTCTTCTCCAATCGAAAGCCCGGTCACCGTCTTCTCCGATGGATGCAGATATTTGCCATTCAGCAGCCGCCTTGCCAGCAGCCGAATGCCGCCGGCGCGATGCATTTCTGAAGCCACGAATCGTCCCGAAGGTTTCAGGTCCGCAAGCAACGGAGTGTGGGCGCTCACGGTATGGAAATCTTCAATCTCAAGTTCGACTCCCGCTTCGCGGGCGATCGCCAGCAGATGCAGCACGGCATTCGTCGAACCGCCGGTCGCCGCGACGGATGCGATGGCATTCTCGAATGCCTCCCGGGTAAGGATGTCGCGCGGCTTGATTCCTTTTTGCAGCAGGTTCATCACCACCTTGCCGCAAGCAAATCTCATCTTTCTGCGGGTCCATCGCCGGCACACTGTTGAATCCCATCGGCGAGAGCCCAATCATTTCCATCACCGTCGACATGGTATTCGCCGTGTACTGCCCGCCGCATGCGCCCGCACCGGGGCACGCCGCATCTTCGAGCTCGCGCAATTCCGTGTCACTCATCTTGCCTGCAATGTTCGCCCCGATCGCCTCGTAGACATCTTGAATAGTTACATCTTTCCCGCGATAACTTCCCGGCGCAATCGTGCCGCCATAAAGCACCATGCCTGGCAGGTTCATGCGTGCCAGCGCCATGGCCGCTGCCGGGATCGTCTTATCGCATCCCACCACGCACACCACCGCGTCGAACATCTGTCCGCGGCACACCAGTTCAATCGAATCTGCAATCAGCTCACGGCTCACCAGTGACGCTCGCATGCCCTCGGTGCCCATGGTCTCGCCATCCGAGATCGCAATCGTGTCGAATGCCGTCTTTCACCTTGGCCGAAAGCCGCCGCAGATGAAAGTTGCACGGCATGGTTTCGATCCAGGTATTGGCTACGCCGATAAGCGGCCGCGCCAGATCGGCATCGGTGAAGCCAACCGCTTTGAACATGGAACGCGCTCCGGCCCGGTCGCGTCCCTCAGTGATTCCACGGCTGATGTGTTTGAGATCCATAGTCAGAGATTACAGGACGTACGGTGCTGATGTGAAACCCACGTCATCCCACGAAAAACGGGGAACCCGCGTTGCAGGTTCCCCAAGTGCATGACGCTGCCCAGGAAGCTCGTCATGCTTGCCCAGCTAATCCAATCTCGAACCTACGCTCGGGCCGCGGCGCGAGCGTCTTCAATCGACACCCCTGCCGGAGGATGGGCCGAAGTCCACTCAGAAGCGTGCGCCGCGCCGGAGCTGACCTTGACGACGTCCGCGATCCCATACCATTCCCGACAGAGTTGGCCTACCTGCTTCTGATTCACATCCAGCGCCAGCGTGACCTGGTGATCGTGCTCCGCCGATTCGGCGTGCACCACCGGCAAATCCAGCGCTCGCCGTGACGCCGCGTTCAGAATGCGCATCAATGTCCCCTGAGTATTGCGATACCGAATGTGAAATGTCTGCATATGTGTCGATCTCCCAAAAAACTAACGATGTCATCCTGAGCACAGCCGCCCTTCAGGCGAGCCAAGGATCTCCCGCTCAACAAAAGCGTCGTAGGGCAAAAACACTCCCGATAAAATGCCTACTGCGCCGCTTCCTCTTCCAGCAACATCTCCGAAAGCGCGGCCCCGGCCGGTACCATCGGAAAAACGTTGGCCTCGGGCGCGCAATCAAATACCAGCAACTCCGGCTCTGGCGAACTCAGGAAGCGATCAATCTCAGCTCCCGTCTCTGTCGAAACCGGAAACTCCCGCATCGCCTCTTCGTTCAAGCGGAAGCTGTGAATCTTATAGGCCTTCGCAATCTCAACGAAGTCAGGATTGTCGCTCAGGTCGGTCTCGGCATAGTTCCGCTGATAAAACAGCTGCTGCCACTGCCGCACCATGCCCAGATATTTGTTGTCGATGATGACCATCTTCACCGGCAGACCGAGACGATGCACGGTAGCCAGTTCCTGAATGTTCATTTGAAATCCGCCATCGCCAGATACGCAGAGAACGCAAGTATCCGGCTTCGCCAGTTGCACGCCGACCGCTGCCGGCAACGCAAAACCCATGGCTCCCAGTCCGCCCGACGTGATGAACCCGCGCGGCGACGACGACCGGTAGCGCTGCGCCGCCCACATCTGGTGCTGGCCTACGTCGGCAATCACCACGCTTTCCTGCGGCAGACGGCTGAAGAGTTCATCGAGGAACCGAATGGTGGGCTGCGCCAAACCTCGCGGATCAAGTTCTGCACGCTCCGCACCGCAAGCCACCCCGCGCCAGCCGCTGAAGTCAGGAAGCGAATGTCGGTGCAATTCCACCTGAAACGCCGGAATCGTATCCGCCAGATTTCCAATCACCGCCAGATCGCAGGGACGCACCCGATCCAGCTGCGCCGGGTCGATTTCAAAGTGCACGATCTTCGCATGCGGAGCAAAACGCGTGGGCTCGCCCGTAACCCGATCGTCCAACCGCGCCCCCAGCACCAGCAGCAGATCAGTCTCGTTGAGCGCCGTATTGGCCGCGCGCGTTCCGTGCATGCCCACCATTCCCAGGTAGTAAGCCGCATCCGGCGGCACCGCGCCCAACCCGTGTACCGTGGAAAACGTTGGAATGTTCAACTCGTCCAGCAAACGCCGCAACTCTGGAATCGCTCCCGAAAGCTTCGCCCCCGCCCCTACCAGCACGACTGGTTTCGAAGACTGCTGCAGAAGCGCGACGATCGTGTCAGTGAATGCCCCATCGGCTTTCGCGTCCGCCGGACGCGCATGCGGCCTGAACTTCCCCGCCCCGGAAAACTCTTTCTTTGCCTTGAGAATGTCGGTGGGAATGTCGATTACCACCGGACCCGGCCTTCCGCTCCGTGCCCAATAGAATCCCTCCGCAATCGCTTCCGGAATCTCGTCAATCGTCCGAACCAGCCGGCTCCATTTAGTCAGCGAGAGCGTCACGCCAAACACGTCCGTCTCCTGAAATGCATCGGTCCCGATCAGCGCACTGCGGACCTGTCCCGTGATGCACACCAGGGGAACCGAGTCCATCTTCGCATCGGCGATGCCGGTCACCAGATTTGTAGCGCCCGGACCGCTGGTCGCCATGGCGACGCCAACCTGCCCGGTCACCCGCGCATATCCCTCCGCCGCGAACACGGCGCCCTGCTCATGCCGCGTCAGAATGTGCCTCACGCCGCTCCCCTCAAGCGCGTCATACAAAGGCATGATCGCGCCCCCAGGATAGCCAAATACCAGCTCCACCCCTTCAGCCCGCAAGCACCGTAAAACGATCTCAGCTCCCTTAAGCATTTCTGTCATTCCCAGTCATAAGCACTTCTCTGTCATCCTGAGCGAGGATTGTTCTTGGCCCAAAGCGCAAAGAACAACCGCAGTCGAAGGACCCCGTGCGCGCCAGCACCACCCGCGCCCTCGCCATGAGTTCCCACCACACACTCCCGTCACACACTCCCCTAAACATTCACCACAGCCTTCGGCTCCTCAGCTTTCCCTGCTTTCGGAAGCCAGCTCATCATCCCGCGCAGCTCCGCACCCACAATCTCGATCGGATGCTTCTTCTCTTTTTCCCGCAGCGCATTGAAGTTAGGGCAGCCGCTCTTGTTCTCGGCAATCCATTCCCGCGCGAACTGCCCGCTTTGAATGTCGGCCAGCGTCTTCTTCATGGCCGCCCGCGTGGCATCGCCCACCACCTGCTCGCCGCGCGTAAGATCGCCGTACTCCGCGGTATTCGATATCGAATAGCGCATCCGGCTAAGCCCGCCTTCATAAATCAGGTCGACAATCAGCTTGACCTCGTGCAGGCACTCGAAATACGCAATCTCCGGCGCGTACCCAGCCTCCACCAGCGTTTCGAATCCCTTCTTGATCAGGGATGTCAGCCCGCCACACAGGACAGCCTGCTCGCCGAACAGATCGCTCTCCGTCTCTTCTTTGAAACTCGTTTGCAGAACTCCGGCCCGCGTCGAACCGATACCATGCGCATAAGCCAACGCCAGTTCGTGCGCGTGACCGCTGGCATCCTGCTGAATCGCGATCAGCGAGGGTACGCCTCGCCCCTCGCTATAAACGCGCCGCACCAGGTGCCCCGGACTCTTGGGCGCAATCATCACCACATCCACATCGGTCGGCGGAACAATCGTTTTGAAATGAATGCTGAAACCGTGCGAGAACCCCAGAACTTTTCCGGGATGCAGATAGGGCTTGATCAACTGCTCATAAGTCTCTGCCTGGGTCTCATCGGGCGTAAGAATCTGGATCCAGTCCGCCCGCTTGGCCGCCTCATCGGGCGCCACCACGACCATGCCATCGGCCCGCGCCTGCACCGCGCTCTTGCGGCTCGGATCGAGCCCCACAAGCACCTTGAATCCGCTGTCGCGAAGGTTCTGCGCCTGCGCATGTCCCTGACTGCCGTAGCCAATTATGGCGATAGTCTTGCCCTTCAAA
>QIAK01000204.1 GCA_003225515.1 Acidobacteriota bacterium
CAATTCACTTTGGTCCCTTTGGTCCAGGCGGCCAACCGGATCCGACGATCATTCAGACCGCCCCACGTCCCGACTTCTTCTTTCTGTGGTTGTATGCTCTGCTTTCGTTCCTGCCCCCTGCTGCCGAGACGCCGATTCTACTGATTGGTCCGGCTATCGGAATCCTCGTCCTTCTCGCGCTTCCGTTTGTCGCTGGCGAGGGTGAGAAGAGCTGGAAGCGCAGGCCAATTGCGGTGCTCATAATTTTTCTAGTCGCAGTGGCACTCGGCACTCTGACTCACTTAGCTGAGCACACGCCATGGAGCCCCGTCATGAATGCATGGAGCAGCGAGCCGATCCCGCCACAATACGTGCACGGACGCACGGCCTTGGAACGGGAGGGTGCGCTGGTTTTTCAAGCCAAGCAGTGTCATAACTGCCATTCGCTGAATGACAAAGGGGGACAGCGCGGACCGGCGCTGGACGCCGTTGCTGTCCGTCTTACCGAAGATCAACTGATTCGCCAGGTGATCCAGGGCGGAGGAAATATGCCTGCCTATGGAAAAAACCTCAGCCCAGCGGAGACAACCGCGCTTGTGGCGTTTCTGGAAACTCTGCACCCCGCGAATCAGAAGCCCGCGCGCAATGCTTCTCAAGCCGCGACGCTCAGTGAAAGCGAGGTTTCGCCACGGTAGACATGGCTATGTCCGAGTTCCATGCCCGAATTCTGTGGTGGTTATTTCTGCTCGCGATCACATCGACGCTGGTGGCTGTAGCGTGGATTTATCTACGCGGTTGGCACGCTCTTCAAAGTGCCTTCCCAAACCTGATCGCCGGCTGGCGGCTCGCGGCGTTTTTGAGTGGCCTCATCTTGGTGTGGCTCGCTGTCGGCTCCCCACTCGCCACACTCGATCATCAACTACTCACGGTCCACATGCTGAAGCACCTTCTGTTGATGACGGTCGCCGCTCCCCTGATTCTAGTGGGGGCACCAATGTTTACCCTGATGTGCGGCCTTCCGAGATTCTTCATGCAGACGTATCCTCCACTCGGCAGTTTGCTGTCACGATGGCTCGAACGCTACGTTCGGCATCCTGTATTGTGCTGGCTGGCGGGCACGGTAGCCGTGATCGGATGGCATGTTCCCGGTGTGTTTCAGTTGGGCATGCGTTCTTCCGGAATGCACATTGTGGAGGACCTGTCGTTTCTCGTGGCAGGCCTTTTGTTCTGGTGGCCTATCGTGCAGTCCCCCCCGCGTGCCGCGAGGTCGCCTCGGTGGTCGATGCCTCTCTACCTGTTCCTTGCCAGCCTGCCTTGTGACGTTCTATCCGCATTCCTGGTGTTTTGTAACCGGCTTGTTTACCCCTTCTACCTGTCCAGAACTCGGCAGTTCAATGTACTTCCCTTCGCAGACCAGGAATGCGCAGGTGCTTTGATGTGGGTGTGGGTGACGTTCGCATACCTGATTCCTGCGGTGGCGATCACGATGCAACTGCTCTCGCCCGCGGACTTGCAATGGGCGAATCGTTCGATGCGAGTTGCGTCCTCCGAACCAGCAGTGCGTTCGGCGAACGATGCCGAGGCGGAAGGAGGATGGCGGCAGACAACTACTTGAAATTCGGCTTTGGCGGCGCGCAGACTGATTCGAACCAGCGACTGATATAAACCTGGGCGTGCCTTTCGCCGCAATAGTGACGAGCGCCCGCCGCATTGGCGGTTTCAGAACTCCAGCGGTAGATGGTAAGGTCTGAATCTCCACACTGGATGACGAACCAGTGGACTGGATTTGTCGTCACCAGCCCACAGACTTCACATCTGACTTCTTGCATGGTCGTCATTCATTCCCGCTTTTCCCCTAGTCGTCGGCGGCATTACTCCGCAACCGTAGGTTGCCCAAAGCGTGGTGTGAGAATGGATAGCTCGCCAACCTGTTCCCTTTTCACCGTGCCACGTAGGTGGGTGGCATGATCGATCATCCAGAGTTCCGGAATGATTTCGCCGACCAGTTGTCCGTGGCAAAAAATACGGACGACCGAGCTTTCAGAAACCACAATTCCCACAGCTTTGGTGACTGCACTCATGTTAGCAGCGGCAATGTGACGACTGCCGAGTCCGAGCGGAACTTCCACTTCCGCTGCGATGCCATCGAGATAGCGACACGCGGAAAGGACAATTCCGGCCTGACTTACCACAAATCCACCATCCAGCTGCGCCAATTCTTTGATGGTTCCTCGAAGATTAAGATCGGTGATATGTCGCGCCGACTCCGGGTGGCCCAACAATGGGTCCAAAATCAACGATCTTGATCTCGCGAGTACGGCATTCTCATCCCCCAGCATAAATAATGTTCCAACCCGTTTTCCCTCGCGTCCCTCGCGAGCAATTGCGACTGCAAGCTCAATTAGAGACTCAAGAACGTCGGGGTCGTATTCCGTGATTTGGCAGAGAATACTTTCAAACATCTATCAACTCCTCGCTGGGTCGTCACTGCCATCCGTACACCTGAGATGTATTCAATGTTGGATGAAAAGCCCTTTCGGAAGATTCAGAGTGCCCGTGCACGTCACGCAGCAAAATGTTTTTTTCACCCACCATCCGGGACAGTAAGGTTCGGCCTACGCGACTTTGGACCTTTCGTCTTTGGATCTTTCATCGGATTTCTCCAAGTGGCCGCCAAACTCATACCGCATGGCGGACAAGAGCTTGTTGGCAAATTCTGCCTCGCCTCGGGAACCGAATCGCTCATAAAGTGCAGTGGTGAGAACTGGCGCTGGAACCGCTTCGTCGATCGCTGCTTTAATTGTCCAGCGTCCTTCACCAGAATCAGAGACGCGGCCGGCAAACTTGGTAAGATTCGGATCCTGCAGCAGGGCCGCGGCTGTTAGATCCAGGAGCCACGAGGCGATCACGCTTCCCCGGCGCCATACCTCCGCGATATCTCGCAGATTCATGTCGTACTGATAGTGCTCTGGATCCCGCAATGGCGTAGTTTCCGCATCAGCTGCATTGTTTGCTCCCCTGCCGACGTTCGCGCCGCGCAGAACAGAGAGGCCCTCCGCATATGCCGCCATAATCCCGTATTCGATTCCGTTGTGAACCATCTTTACGAAATGACCGGCGCCATTCGGGCCACAATGTAAATAGCCGTGTTCGGCAGTACCGTCGATCTTCTCGCGACCAGCGGTTCGCGAGGCAGCGCCCGTTCCCGGAGCCAGAGACGAAAAAATTGGGTCGAGCCGCTGGATGACGTCGGTCTCGCCTCCGATCATCATGCAGTAACCTCGCTCGAGACCCCAAACTCCTCCGCTGGTTCCCACGTCCACATAATGGATCTTTTTCGGGGAGAGCTCTTTTGCGCGCCGGAGATCGTCTACGTAATAAGAGTTGCCGCCGTCGATGAGAATGTCGCCGGGCTCCAGGAGAGGAGAAAGATTGGTGATGGTGTCGTCGACAACTGCCGCGGGGACCATCAGCCAGATCGCTCGCGGTTTCTCAAGTTTCTTGACTACATCTGCAAGCGACGCGGCGCCAATGGCCGTTTCCTTGACAAGCTCGTTCACCGCTTGCGGGGACCGGTTGAACACCACGCAACTGTGACCTTTGCGGATCAGTCGCCGGACCATATTAGCCCCCATCCTGCCAAGACCGATCATGCCGATTTGCATAGTTTGCCTCCCCAGGCACAATGCCTGCTGTGGTTTCATTTGAGGATGACACTGTCTTGATCGTCCGCCAAGGGATTCGGAAAGCTATCAGCGTCATCGGACGGTCTTCTTTCATCTGAGTGAAGACAGCGAAAATCCTTTTCGATCAATAGGCTGGGACGGCCACCGACTACGGGATCGAAGGAAAGCGAGATCTGGTCAGAACCGGCCCATTTTAGGCCTATCTCCAACGGCAGGAGAACGCGGATAAGATCCTGGCGATACTGAGCTTTCATCACGATGAATTGTGAGGAGGTCTCCAGCGTGTAGGTCAGTTGCGAACCCGAGCCAAAGTGTAACGACTCTGCACAAATACCCGTTTCCTGCAATTGGTCGACATCGGTACGGCTCAGCCGCAGACGCAGTGAGCCGTTGTGAATCCGGAGTTTCATTCAATCCTCCAACCGCCCGAATAAATATTGAACCGTTGGTCGCGGAGGAAACCCACAAGCGTCATGCCAAAACGCTGCGCTAATTCCACGGCAAAACTCGAAGGGGCCCCGACGGCGGCAAGAACGGGAATCGCCGCCATTATGGACTTCTGCACGAGCTCGAATCCGGCACGACCGCTGACCAGAATCAGTGAATCGCCAAGAGGCACCCCGCCGTCGCGCAGAGCAGAACCGATTAACTTATCGACTGCGTTGTGCCTTCCAACATCTTCGCGAAGACCGAGCATAGTTCCTTCAGGCGAGAAAAGCGCTGCCGCATGAATGCCACCCGTGCGGTCGAAGGTGTCTTGGGCACGCCTCAGCAGATCGGGCAGTCGATAAATGATGTCCGCGCGGAATTGCGGACCAGACTGCCGCATTGGAAACGCAGGGCTGACCTCAATCGCTCCTATGGCGAGTTTGCCACAGACACCGCAGCTCGAGCTTGTGTAGAAATTACGCCGAATGCGGCCTGGATCAATGGCAATGTCCGGCCGCAACCTGATCGTCACCCTGTCGCCTGTGTTTCCCGATATATCCTCACCGGACTCGGCGCGCATCGCCAGGATCTGGCGAACGTCATTGATAATCCCCTCGGTGAATAGAAACCCAACAGCAAGGTCCAGATCACTACCCGGGGAGCGCATGGTAATCGAGATTGGGGAGCCGTTCAAACAAAACTGCAAAGGCTCCTCAATCACAAGCAAATCAGATCGTTCCAAGGAGCAACCCTTCTCTACAATCTGAACTCGGGCGGCAATCGCATCTATAGCCATTAGCTTATCGCTCTCTTAGCGATGGTTCTTGAAGGCCGATTCATGCCAGCCGTAGCGTTGGACGGGTTCTCTGATCGCTCACGGAACACCGAGTTTCAGTTTGAACCCGAGCTCTTCGCGAGCTTACCGCAGCACTCCGGTCGCTCTGGCAAACTCGATCGGTCCCATCCGCCGCCTAGAGCTTGAATGAGCAAGACCGTGTTCGCCATCCGCCGTCCCAGGATATTTACCGCCGTGACTTCATCCGCGAGGGCAGCACTTTGTGCGGTGATCACCTCGAGGTAACTCGTCACGCCACCCTTGTAACGAGTGACTGAAAGATCGAGCGAGCGCTGGGCTGCGGTGACTGCTTCCTCCTGAACCCTGGCCTCGTTCTCTAGAATTCTCACAGCTGCCAGATTGTCTTCAACTTGTTGGAATCCGGTCAGCACGCTTTCTCGATAGGCAGCGACTTGATAGTCATAGGCAGCCCG
>QIAK01000228.1 GCA_003225515.1 Acidobacteriota bacterium
CCCGATCTTCTTCCAAGCACGGCGGGTGTCACCCTGACTCCCGAGGAGATTGCAACCGACACCTATTGTGATGGCTGGCCAAACTGCACGGGAGACGGGCAGCAGTTCGTGATAATCCCACCCAGACTTTTGAACCCGAATGTCCAGCAACTCATCAGCACGTATTTTCCCAAAATCGATCCGGCGATTCCGATCGATACATCGACGGGCCGGATTGGACAACTATTCCAAACCCTGATGCCAAGCAACACGACACGGGACTTGGGAACCCTTCGCATCGACCACGATTTCTCCGACAGAGATCACGTGTATGGCGTTTATAACGCGCAGGAATTAAGCGGTGGCAACTCGGCCGTAAGATCGCCATTTACCGGGCTCGGCCTTACTCAGAGAGTACGCCGTACCCATACCCTATCGGGTTCTTACGTGCGCACCATTCGCAACAACATCATTAATGAAGCTCGCGGCGGCTTCAACCGCGAGTTCATTTATCGGCACAGCAACACGACTCTTCAGAGTTTCTTGTCCAGCATCGGCCTCGATCAAAGTGCCATCGATGCCTATGGCGCGGCAGTGGGTCCGGCCGAACTTGGTACCCATGGACATCGGTTCCAAATATACTTCATTCGATCGTAGCGGCGATCGGAATACGGATCGTGAGGAGAGCCAATACCTGGCGACCTTTGGAGACACTTTCACCTGGGTAATTAAGAATCACAACTTGAAAATGGGAGCCGATTTCGTGCGCAACGAGGGTCTGGACGGCTTTTCAACGGCTCGCGGCAATCCACGGGGAACGATGACCTATTCGGGCAAGTACACGAGCGCCTTCGCCCCTTTCCTGCTCGGGTTAGCGCCTTCGAAAGTTACTTACGTTGCCAAGACACGCCCCGACATGGACGTAACCAACTGGGAGCAGGGGTACTTCTTCCAGGATGACTGGAAAGTCAAACCCAACCTGACCATAAACCTTGGCATCCGATATGAGCTGGTCTCCCCATGGATCGACAAGCATGACATCTTGATGAACTTCGATCCCACCTTTAACAACAACACCGGGCGTTTCATCGTCTCTTCTGGTAAGACTCTTCCTTATCTGGATCCGAGAATTCCCGCTACTCTACCCACTGTTACTGCAGCACAGTCTGGGCTCGGCGTTGGTCGAGGTCTGGTCCGGAGCGACAAAAACAATTTCGCTCCCCGCGTCGGGGTTGCCTGGAGCATCGGACAGAAATCGGTCATTCGCGGAGGCTACGGAATCTACTTCCCTACGTCGGCCGCCCAGGGAATCCGCGATCCCATTGCAACGAACGCGTTCAACCAGTCATCGATAAAACAGACCGGTACCGTGAATCCGCCGATACAACCATGGCCCACTCCGCTGACGGGCGGGGATGTTCTGCTCGATAACAGCGCGCTCGCCATCAATGCCGTTCCCATTGGACTACAGGAACCAAAAGTCCAGCAGTACAACGCTACCTTCGAGCGTCAACTTGGTTTCAAGACAGCTGTGCGATTTTCCTACATCGGGATTCATTCAAGTGGACTGATTGGGGGCATTGACCTCAATGAAATTGCCCCCAGCAATAACCCATGGGGTACGACGACCGGTGACGGACTGACCCCATGCTCTCCTGATGACGGAGATTGCGTGCCAACTCCCGCGGACTACGCCCGTTTAGCGTATCCCACCTTGCCCGATTACCTTCTGACTTTTGGCAACTATGGACACAGTCAGTCCCACAGCTTCCAGACACAGGTCGAGCGCCGGTTTGACAAGGGCTTGATGTTCAATGCGTCTTACACCTACCTCGATCAGAAGTCGACAGGTATCGATCAGGGCAATTCCAGTCTGGGAGGGGTTCCTTACAATCCCTACCAGCCACAGCTCGATTACACCGAAGACGCGTGGGTCTCACACCACCGGTTCATCTTGTATGGCATGTACGACCTGCCATTTGGAAGGAACAGGAGCTTTGGCAGGGGAATATCCAAATGGGCAGATGAGGTGGTCGGAGGTTGGCAGACGACGTTCCAGATGTTTGCCAAGAGTGGGACAACATTTACGCCATACTGGACCTGTGACAACTGCGGCAACAGTTTACGCATGGTGGGGCCAGGCAACATCGCTTCCGAATCGATTGACGCGCTCGGCGATTTCAACGATTTCATCGGTTACAGGCCGGCGATCGTCGGGAACTACAAACAGCACGTCGGAGATCAAATCTTCAATCCCGACGCCTTTGCGCCGCCGCCCATGGGGGCGGACGTTTTCACCAATAGCTCCATTGCGCGGAAGAACTTGTTACGCGGTCCCGGAGGTTGGGGAGTCAATTTCGGTTTGCATAAGGATTTCAAATTTGGTGAGCGAGTCATCGCCAGTTTCGGCGCTGATATTGACAACATTTTCAATCACCCGATTCGCATGCCGAACCAGGATTTCGGAGACGGCAGTTTTTCGTATCTCGGCGGATTCGATGTCACAGTCGATCCCACAATTGATCCGACTCTAAATCCGGTTCTCGAAGACATTACTCCCGCTTCCGACTTTGCCCGCGCCTACTCTACCTTTCCGCAGGAAGGCATCGACAGCCGCCGGACGATCCGGTTGCGGCTTAGGATCACTTTCTAGGCTTGGAAACGAGTCGGCTACAGTAGGACTGCGCGCTACGAACAAAGATGGCAGCGGGCGGTCGCTTCTGCCCGGAGAATGCATGAAACACAGAATAGCCATCGGCTTCGCTTTTGTTTTCTTCCAGCGCATGGGCAGAGCGGCCGGGGGACTTTCGCATCCTCGGACCGGGAGGCGGCGGGGCCATGTTTAATCCCACCGTCAGCCCGCATGATCCCAACACTGTCCTTATCTCCTGCGACATGACTGGTTCCTACATCACTCATGATGGCGGGCGCACGTGGCGCATGTTCAACCTGCGCGGCGTCGTGAATTTCTTTGTCTTCGATCCGCTCGATTCCAAGACCATGTACGCGCACGCAACGGCTTTGTGGCGCAGCACGGATAGCGGCGAAACCTGGAATCTGGTTTACCCGAATCCATCTGCGGTCAAAGGCGTGAAGATGAATTCGGATCATTCCGATGAACTGATCCTCGCCGATCCTGATCCATTGGTCGCCATCGCAGCCATGGCGGTTGATCCTGCCGATTCGAAGATCCTTTATGTGGCTGCGGGTCCGAAAGAGAGCCCGGCACTTTTTGTTTCGCGCGACTATGGCAAGACCTGGCAAAAACAGGCAAGTCTGCCCGATGTTCCACGCCGGCTTTGGATCGATCCACACTCGTCGGCCGATGCTCGAAGATTATTTCTCGCGAGCGCACGCAACATCGCGGTGGTGACTTCGAAAAATGTTCGCAGCCTCCCAATTCCGGAGGCAGTCACAGACATCTCTCTGGGCTTTGGCTCGGGCTCGCAGCCAACTATTTATGCCACGTCCGAGAAGGGAATCATGATTTCGAAGGATGGCGGCGCTAACTGGAACAATAGTGAACTGCCGGGCACGGCAGCAAAAGTGCGTGCCATAGCAACCAGCTTTCGTCATCCCGACATGGTTTATGTCTCCTATGATCACCTCAGCCTCGATGGCAAAGTTTGGCTCGGTGTGGCGAAGAGCGCCAACTCTGGAGCTGATTGGCAGTTGGTGTGGAAAGAATCAGATGCTGCTGCAAAGAATGTTCACGACAATTGGATCACCGCCCGCTTTGGACCCGACTGGGCAGAGAATCCTCTGAATCTCACAGTCGCTCCCCAAGACGCGAACCTGGCGTACGCTACCGATCTCGGCAGAACCATGCGCACTGAGGACGGCGGAGCCACCTGGGTGGCGCAGTATTCCCGGAAAGTTAATGATTCTGGCTGGAGCAGCCTCGGCCTCGACGTCACCAACAGCTATGGAATCCACTTCGATCCTTTCGACCCCAAGCGTCAGTTCATTACTTATACAGACATAGGGCTGTTCCGCAGCGAAGACGGGGGCGCCTCATGGACCAGTTCGACTACCGGAGTGCCCCGTGACTGGATGAACACGACGTATTGGATCGTTTTCGATCCTAAGGTTCGAGGTCGAATGTGGAGCGTCAACAGCTGGACTCACGATCTTCCGCGTCCGAAGATGTGGCGCCACAATTCCGTGTTGACTTACAAAGGTGGGGTTTGCCGCAGCGATGACGGCGGCAGGAATTGGACGAAGTCGAATGACGGGATGGACGAAACAGGGGCGACTCATATTCTGCTCGATCCCGACAGCCCCGTGGACGCGCGTGTATTGTACGTAGCGGGTTTTGGTCGAGGCGTCTACAAGAGCGCCGACGGCGGACGTACCTGGGCGCTGAAGAACAGTGGCATCACACAAGAGCAGCCGTTCGCCTGGCGTTTAGCGCGGAGCTCGAACGGCACTCTCTACGTTGTAATCGCGCGTCGCTCGGAAGATGGGAGCATCGGCAATGCAAGGGATGGTGCTCTCTATCGCTCGACGGATGGGGCGGAACATTGGGAACGCGTCTCACTGCCTGAAGGAACAAATGGACCGAATGGGCTCGCAATCGATCCCCGGAGTCCTGAGCGCTTATATCTCGCGGCATGGGCGCGAGCCACTGGACAGCACGGAGACGGCGGAGGAATCTTTCTCTCCGAGGACGGCGGCAAAAGTTGGAAACAGGTTCTGGAAAAAGACCGCCACATTTATGACGTTACCGTCGATCCGAAAGATCCAAATACGTTCTATGCCACGGGCTTCGAATCGTCGGCGTGGCGGTCGTCAGACCGCGGACTGCACTGGACACGCATTCCTGGATTCAACTTCAAATGGGGACAACGGGTGATCCCCGATCCGCTGCATCACGACGAGGTCTACATCACAACCTTTGGCGGAAGCGTCTGGCATGGTAAGGTCAACGGGCAGCAAAAGCCAGTAGACATCGTCACACCAGTGCTCGAACCTGGACAATAGCCGGAGGAGATTGCGTGATCAGTCGCCGCCATTGGTTGTATGGCATGGGACTATTAGCGGGAACGGCAACTCAAGCAGCTCGCGCTGCCGACACTGCCGCCAGTGCCGAGCCCGATACTAAGAGTGAGCCCCAACCCGCTCATCTGGAACTTTCCCAGTACGAACCAAAAAGCATGCTCCACGTGCACGAGTCGCGCGTCGAGCGCTCGAAATTTCCACTCATGGACTTCCACACGCGCATCTCCGTCTCGACCAAGTCAGAGAATGGCGTGGAACTCGCGCCTGATCGCGAGTATTTGGGCGCTCCCCAGGAATTGATTGCGGTGATGGAGCGCAAGAATATCCGGGCCATGGTCAACCTTACCGGTGGTTATGATAACGGCCTCGCCGAAACCGTAACCAAGTATGACCGCGCGTATCCCGGCCGCTTCTATACTTTCACTGAGCCCGCCTACTCGCGACTGAAAGAGGTGGACTATCCGAAGTTGCAGGCCCAAGCCATCGAGCGTGCTCATCGCAATGGTGCCCGAGGATTGAAAATTCTCAAGACGCTAGGACTGTATCTTCGTGAAAACATCACCTCGGGCACGCTCGTGAAAGTGGATGACCCCCGCTTCGATCCCATGTGGGACGCCTGCGGCCAGTTGAAAATCCCAGTTGCTATTCACGTTTCGGATCCGATAGCGTTTTTTACTCCCACTGATCGCTTCAACGAACGTTATGAAGAGCTGAACAACCATCCCGATTGGTAGTTTTACGGAAAAGATTTTCCCAGCAACGCGGAGTTGATTGCAGCCCGCAACCGCATGATTGCGCGTCATCCGAGCACTCAGTTTGTGACCCTGCATGTCGGCAACTTCTCAGAGGACTTGAAGAATGTCGGCGAGAGCCTCGATCGGCTTCCCAACATGTTTGTCGACATTGCGGCGCGCGTCGGCGAACTCGGGCGGCAGCCAATTACCGCAAGAAAGTTCTTCGATAAATATCAGGACCGGATTCTGTTTGGAACCGATGCGACCCCGCACGGAGATGAATATCCTCAACAGGTTTTCAACGACCAGTTGTACGAGATCTATTACCGGTTTTTGGAAACGAACGACGAATATTTCGATTACGCTCCGGCGAAAATACCGCCGCAGGGACGCTGGCGAATTTACGGTATCGATCTGCCCGAGAGCATCCTGCGCAAAGTTTATTATGGGAATGCCGCACGGCTGCTGCGAATATAAATGCGTATTCTCCACCTGATTGCCGTTTCAGCTCTGGCAGCCTCCGCATGGGCGGCGCAGCCTGTGGTGCGCGTATGGCAAGGCACGCTGACGCTGCCGACGTACGAAGAAGGACTTCCCGATCCCAATCCTCCTTTCGATCAGTTCACCACCAATCGTTTCAACTATCCCTACACGCTGCGCAACAATCTGACCGGACATCATGCCGACCACTCCTGGCGCGCAATTTATCTGGAGAACGAATATCTGAAGTGCTCGGTGCTGCCGGACATCGGCGGACACCTCTACACCTGCATCGATAAGATTTCTGGCAAGTCCATGTTTTATGCCAACCCGTCGATCAAGAAGGCGGCCATCGCCTACCGCGGAGCTTGGGCTGCGTTTGGCATCGAATTCAATTTTCCCGTTTCACACAATTGGGTCACCATGTCTCCGGTGAACTTCGCGTTTGCGAAACATGACGACGGCAGCGCCTCTGTGACCGTCGGCAACATAGATCGCGTCTACGGGATGGAATGGGCGGTGGAGTTGATTCTCCGCCCGCAATCGACGCTGCTCGAGGAGCGCATCACTCTCAGCAATCGAAGCGACGTGCGGCATCGCTTCTATTGGTGGAACAATGCCGGCATTCGCGCGTGGGACGATTCCCAAATCGTGTATCCCATGCGATTCGCGGCCACTCACGGCTTCACCGAAATTCATCCTTGGCCCGTGGATCAAGACGGTGTGGACTATAGCATGGTCCGCAATCACACCAAGGGACCGGTTTCCATGTTCGCCTACGGCAGCCGCGAAAGTTTTATGGGCGTCTGGAATCCCCAGAGCAATACCGGCACCGTGCATTTTGCGCAGTACGAAGAAGTTCCAGCCAAGAAGATCTGGTCATGGGGTGTTGACGCAGACGGGTTGGATTGGCGCAAGGCCCTCTCCGATGACAACAGCGGATATCTCGAAGTGCAGGCGGGTTTATTTCGGAATCAGGAGACCTATGCTTTTCTGCAGCCTCGCCAGGTGATCCACTTCTCGGAATACTGGATGCCGGCGCGGGAAATCGGCGGAATCTCGCGCGCCAATCTCGCCGGAGTGGCTCATCTCACGCGCAACGCCGATACCTTGACTGCCGGATTCAACGCCAACCAGCCCATTCCGCATGCGGCAGTATCCATCTTGAAAGGCGCACAACAAGTTTTTCACGAAACCGTTGACCTGGTTCCCGAGCATGCCTGGATCCATCAGGTTCCGAATATCGACGCGCAGGCAAAGTACACCATTGAGATTAAAGACGAGACGGGTGCGTCTCTTCTGCGCCAGACGGAAGGTGAATACGATTGGACTCCCACATCTGAAGTTCACGTGGGCCCGCAACCGTCGTATCACATTCCAGAGCCCGATCAACGAAACGCGGACGATTGGATCCAGCTTGGCAAAGAAGACGAGCTGAATGGAGAGAATCTAAGCGCGCTCGAAACCTACAAGAAAATGCTGCTGAAGTTTCCCGACAGCTTCGAGGCAGGGAAGTCGGCTGGTCGTCTGGGGGCTGGCCTACTGCGTTTCGAGGAGGCGAAGCAGTTTCTGGAACGGGTTCATGCGCGGGATACTACCGACACCGAGATCTCTTACTATCTGGGTATTGCCTATGACGGTCTAGGCGAAACTGATCACGCCCGCGCTGCGTTCGAACAGGCTGAGCGTCTGCCGTCCTTTTATTCCGCGTCCGCCCTTGCCCTCGGCGAGTTGCTGGCTCGGACTGGCGATTTGCACGGCGCTGAGCATCATCTCAGCGAAGCGTTGCGAACATCTCCTGACGATGCTCGTGCGCTGGAAGAATTGACTGCGATCAAGGCTGCTGCCGGCGATAGCCAGAGCGCGCGAAAATTAGCCATGGAAGGGCTTGCGCGTTTTCCGCTCAGTTCGTTTCTTCAAGAGGAACTCGGGAAGCCCGATCTTGCTCACCTTGCCAGCGATTCCGATCGCGTGCTGAACCTTGCCGCCGAGTATCTCCGGCTGGGCCGGTACGAAAAAGCTCTGCAGGTCCTGTCGAGACAATATCCGCCAATAGTCGCAGACCAAAGTGAGCCGGGCGCGGTAGCTCCGTCCAGCCATCCTATGGTCGCCTACTTCAGGGGGTTTTGCCGGGAGAAACTCGGGCAGTCAGCATCAGACGATTACCGCATCGCAGCGAAACTTTCGACGGCATATGTTTTTCCCAGCACCGCGGAGGAACTTGCTGTATTGCGTGCAGCTCTCCAACAAAACCCGTCGGACTCGACTGCGCACTACCTGTTGGGAACGCTTTATTTTTCGCGTGGCCTGACAGATCCCGCTCTCGAGCAATGGTCGGAGGCTCGCAAAGTTGGGCCCGAGCCACCCGTCCTGAGCGCCAGCATGGGTCTGGCTTTGCTGCATGAGAAAAACGATCCTGAACGCGCACTGTCTGCCTTTCAAGATGGATTGCGAACCGATCCCACCAACATTGCCGTCTACATGGGACTGGACCAGACCCTCAGCCTTTTGCATCGTCCCGCGCGGGAGCGAGTTGAAGCTCTGGAAAAATATCCGAAGCTGGATACTGCTCCACCCGCGCTGATATTCGAGTTGATTCTTAATTTGGCAGAAGCGGGAGATTTCGAGCGTGCCACTCAACTCTTCCACAACCGTTTTTTTCCGCGCGAAGAAGGCGGGACAAATGTCCGCCAGGTTTGGATTGAAGTGCAGTTGATGAAAGCACTCGCTTTTGCGAAGGCAGGACACTGCGCCGAGGCCCTGACGACGGCTCAGCATCTTGGCTCAGAAGTTTCAGGTTTAGACTTCACCCGCGACGGCCTCGATCCCATTCTTCAATCCGCACGAATCAATTACCTGCTCGGAACGGTATACGCCGGCTGTGGGCAGGCAGACGAGGCCAAGGTCAAATTCCAGCGCGCGTCCACGGCGTCAGCGCCCGACCAAATCAAGTGGGCGCGGTTGGCAGCGCAAAAATTGCCGAACTTCAATCAGGCGCAATGGCAAGACCATTTGCGAGCTTCCCTGATGCAGGCAGAAGAACGAACCAAGAGCAGCGGTTACCCAAGCTGGTGGGAGTTCACCTCTGCATCGTTAGCGAAGGAACTGGGCTTGCAAGCGGAGGCAAACATGCGGTTTCGAAACGCTCTGTTGCTCCCCGACAGAATGCTGGCATACCACTTTACGCGGCTGGCGAGGGCCGAAACTACGCCGTAATCACATCATGATTGCCTTGCGAAGGCTCTCGATGAATTCTGCAGGTGCACGGGTATCGGCTGATTAATCGATATATGCTGAGAGGAGCCCGATGCGGGAAACACTTCTTCGGCCTAATTTGCTGAAGTCCGCCACAACATTGACCTCTTCGGAAGCGCTCATCATCATACCGTTCAGTTCGGCATCAAGGACGTCCGAAGTCGAAGGCCCAATTTCGAGATCGAAGCCATCGACCGCCAGGAAAAGGCGGCTCACGACATGAAAAGGCGAGACTTCATAGCAGCAATCGCCGCGTCTGCATTGGCCGCCAAGTGGCCCGCGCTGGCCCAGGGAAGCGCCCGCAGTCCGCGCCTGCTGATCGCTGAGTCCGATCCGTTTACCGGCCTCTCATTATTAAAGGCGCGCTATTCCGCGCGACGTCGCCCCTCAGAGGACATGGAAGGCTGGGCTCTCTCATGGTTATTGACCGGCGACGATTCATTTGCGGAGCGCGCGATCGCCGAGATGCGCTCCAAGCATATTTCCCCTAACGGAAAGCCGTCGCGGTCGTGGGTTGATTATGCTCGCTGGTCGCTGGCATTCGACTGGCTCCTCTCCTACCGCGGCTTCGAATCGGCATTGAAGGATCGCGTCGCACGGGAACTGAAAGATGGTGCTGCTGACATGGTGTCTACTCCCGACTTTTCGGATCCGACTGAACTCGCGTATCACAACTACGCATTGCGCTACCTCGCTCTAGCGGCCTTCACGACTGCCGCCGTCGAGAGTTATTCCAGCCTGCATCAGTCCTGGCGCAGCACAATTTCCAAGGGCCTCACCAACATTCTGGAAACGACAAATGTCGTGACACCTGACGGCAGCTACCACGAATCCATGGACTACATGCGCATCACGTGGGCCTCGCTGACGTTAATCGCAGAATTAGAGCGCACCACCACTGGCGTTGATCCTGCTCATCATTTTCCGGTGTTCCGTAACATGGGGACGACCTATTTTTACAAGCTACTTCCGGACGGCACGCCATCTCGCGAAGGCGACAACGAGTATCCCGTTCTGGATTCGCGGGACACCTCTGTGCTGGGCTACGCCGTTAACCGCTTCAAAGATCCTTACAGCGCCTGGCTTTTGCGAAAGAGCGGCTTCTTCGCAAAGCAATGGGTGCTGCCGGTTCTAGAGTTTCTGTGGGACGATCCGGAAGTCACTCCGCGCGATCCAGTTCTGGCAAGTGAAGAGGAGTTGCCGCGCCAGCGCTACTTTGCCGGGGTGGGCCATCTCGTGATGCGAGATGGCTGGAAGACAGACTCGACCTGGATCGAATTCGATTGCGGACCTTATTACGCCAAGCATCAGCATCTGGACCAGAATCAATTCACGATTTACCACAACGGATATCTTGCGATCGACAGTGGCGCGGATTACACCGACACAGAGAGTCCCCATTATCTGAATTATTATCGCCGTACCGTGGCTCACAATTCCATCCTGGTCTACGACCCGGCGGAAAAATTCTTCTGGTCAGACAACGTAGTGCCCGCAGCAAATGATGGCGGACAGCGCATGGATTCCTCGCGCTACTGGAACACAATCCGTAGCCCGGAGGACTGGAACCGCACCCGCGACCTGTGGGATCTCGGCTCGATTCGCGTTCTTGATTACGTCCCGGGCGAGTATCACTACGCTATGGGGGATGCCAGCAATGCGTATTCCGGGAAAAAACTCCGGCATTTCACGCGCGAACTCCTTTATGTTCCGCGGCACCAGGTTCTATTCGTCTTCGATCGCGTAGTCAGCACCGACCCATCATTTAGAAAAGCCTGGCTGCTCCACGGTGTAAATCAGCCAAGCGTAGACCAGCCAAGCGTAGACCAGGGCGATGCGCCAGGGGCGCAGCCCGTACAAGAATTTCCCAATGCGAAATCTTTTCGTTTCAAGGACGGGTCAGGAGAATTGTTCGTGCATTCGCTGCTTCCCGCGCAAAGAGTTGTCACTCGGCGCGGAGGGCGGGGAAATGAATTCTACACGCCCGGCGATGACCACGGCGGCGCCTGGGGTTCGGGCGAAAACTGGCCACTCGAGCCCGCCGAAGGCGCTCCCTTGCCCGACGATCCGAAGCTTCGGCGCATGTGGAAGCTGTTTTGGGGCGAAGACTTCAACAAGATTCTGAGCTCCAACCGCAAGAACGTCGTCCCCGGAAGCTGGCGCATCGAAGTCTCACCCGCTCTGCCCAGCGAGGAAGATGTTTTTCTTCACGTGCTTGAAATTGGAGACACAGGTAAAACCGGAAAAAGGCGGGCTGAACTGCTGGACGGCGTCCATTTTCAAGGCGCAGCGTTCGAGCGCGGTCCTATAGTATTGTTCAGCGCGACCGGTTCGATCGCCAGTTCTGGCGAAGTGTCTTTGCCCGACATGGCCTGCGAATCAGTAATCATTACCAACCTTCAGCCGAATTGCGTTTATGAGTTGAATTTCGGCGGCTTGAATATATCAACGGCACCCGATGCTGTGCTTCCGGGTGTGGCGGCACGGACGGAGCGCGTTCGCTCGAACTCCAAAGGTGTATTGCGAGTCCAGCATAGCGAGTTCGCCAACCTGCGATTGCGCTTCGCGCGAGTGTGAAGTTGTGGAATTCCAGAAACAGATTCGAGGCAAATTATCCGAGATCCGGACATCACAGTGCTCAGTAGAGAAAGCTCTCCCCGGCGAACAATTGCTAACCTTCGCTGGTGGATCGGCGGCGCTCTGCTGGCTTCCACAGTTATCAATTATCTGGATCGGCAGTCCCTATCTTTGCTGGCGCCATACCTCAAGATTGAATACCACTGGACAAACACAGACTACGCAAACATCGTGATTGGGTTTCGTCTGGCGTATTCCGTGGGGCAGACGGTGTTTGGCCGCTTCATGGATCGAATCGGTACGCGCCGAGGTTTATCGTTCACTGTAATTGCTTACTCCGTCGTGTCGGTGCTCACGTCGCTGGCAAGAGGGTTTTACAGTTTCGCGACCTTCCGTTTTTTGTTGGGCGCAGGCGAATCTGCAAACTGGCCGGCTGCTACCAAGGCTGTTTCGGAATGGTTCCCCTCGCGCGAACGTGGATTCGCCACCGCACTATTCGACAGCGGATCGTCGATTGGGGGCGCGGTTGCCTCGTTGCTCATTCTTTCTATCTACTCCCACTGGGGCTGGCGTCCTGCGTTTGCGATTCCAGGAATGCTGGGGTTTTTATGGGTGATCGTATGGCGCTGGCTCTACTATCCCCCTGAAACACATCCGCGCGTCAGCGATGCCGAACGGGAAATGATCCTGGCCGACAGACAAGAATCGCAATCACCAACTGCTGCAGGCACTCCTCTGAGCTGGAGGCAACTGTTCGCATTACCACAAACCTGGGCAACCATTGTGGCTAAGGGTCTCACCGATCCTGTCTGGTTTTTCGTTACAGATTGGTTTCCCATTTATCTCGTCACAAAGGGAATCGAACTGAGAAGCGGCCTGATCGCGATTTGGATTCCTTTCCTGGCCGCGGATCTCGGTAATTTCAGCGGTGGCATCGCCACGGGTTACCTCATTAAGCGGGGCTGGTCGTTGGGAAGCGCTCGCAAGGCGGTTATCATCTTTGGTGGTATTGGTGTAACCGTGTTGCTCAGCACGGTGCTTACAAACAATCTTTATTTGCTGGCACTACTTTTCGCTCTGGCGACGTTTTCATACGCAGCATTTTCGACTATTGCCAACGTGTTGCCTTCCGATCTTTTTCATAGCGAATCGGTCGCCAGTGTCAGCGGGTTGAGTGGAACCGCGGCTGGCTTGGGCACGATTGTCGCTTTCAAACTCATCGGACACTTTTCAGATGCCCGAAGCGCCATGGCGGGGCACTCTTTCGATCCGATTGTCATCGTCGCCGGCCTGGTGCCTTTTGTGGGAATGATTTTAGTGTTGCTGTTGCTTCGCAACACCGATGCCACCCGACGCGGTCTGGTTCGTCCAATCTGAATCGGAACGAGAATTCCAAACCCACTGCCGTGAACGATCAAGCTATTGAGATATCAACTCTC
>QIAK01000205.1:0-415 GCA_003225515.1 Acidobacteriota bacterium
TGCGCCATGTATTGCTTGCAAACGCGAATGTCGAGAACAGGGCCAGCCATGTTCTGGCCCGGCGGTGACAATGCGGCGTCAGTGTTGGCGGATTCGATGGTGCGCGCATCGCTCATTGCTCATCACTCATCGTCATCATTCTCGCAATCTATTTTACGGGCCCGACCACCCATGCCTTCCGGTTGACGCCATACACGATGGCCAAGAGGGCAAAGCACAACACGAGTAGTAAGAGTGCGGTCTCATTCGCAGCGGTGTAGTCCGAGGCTTGCACGCGGTCGTAGATATCAATCGAAATTGTGCGAGTTACGCCGGGGATGTTTCCGCCTACCATCAGCACGACGCCGAATTCTCCCATTGTGTGAGCGAAGCTCAGCGTCGCGCCCGTAATCAGGCCGGGAATGGCAAGCGGTAC
>QIAK01000205.1:509-4256 GCA_003225515.1 Acidobacteriota bacterium
GCTGTAGAGGATCGATCCGATTACGAGGCCGCCGAATGTGAATGCCAGCGTGTGTCCGGTGAGCGAGATCCACCAGCCGCCCAGGGGACTGCGCGGTCCGAGTGCCACGAGAACGTAGAATCCGAGGATAGTGGGTGGAAGAACGATTGGCAGTGCAACCAGCGCTTCTACCAGGAACTTCCACCGCCAACGGGAAAATGCAATCCAGTAGGCGACGGGTAGTCCGAGCAGCAGCAATATGGCTGATACGGCGATTGCCAGTTGCAACGTCAGCCGGAATGCCTGCCAATCGATTGCCATGTAAATTTCGTGCTCAGTTCTTCGTACTCGGTTCTGTGGAGTGCCATCAGTTCGGGCCGGATCGCGATGCACTCGGTCACGGCAAAGTGAAGCCGTACTTCCTGAATAGCTCCGCGGCTTCTTTGGTCTTCACATACTCGAGAAATTTTGCCGCTTCTTTCTTGTGCTTAGAATGCGAGAGTAGTACGACGCCCTGGGCCAGCGGAGGATAATCGTCCGCCGGAACTTCCCAATACTTTCCTCTGCCGCGCATTTCGGGTGCGATGACGTGGGCTAGCGGCACGAATCCTGCCTGCGCGTTGCCTGACTCCACAAATTGCGCTTTTTCGCCCAGCACCAGGCGGTTCGACACGCGATCGTACAGCCCGGCATGTTTCAAAGCTGCCACTGCGGCCCGTCCATACGGAGCGTGCTGCGAATTAGCGATGGCAATCTTGTGTACTGATGTATCGAGCAGAACATTCATTCCCCGATGTTCCACGTCGAGCGAAGAACCGGTTGGAACCCACAGCACAAGTTTTCCGACTGCATATTGGTAGAGGCTTGTGCCTTCTGCTTCGTTCGCGGCGATGAGTTGGCGCGGATAATCCATATCCGCCGAGAAGAAGAGGTCGAACGGAGCGCCGTTCTGAATCTGCTGTGTCAGATTTCCGGATGCCCCGAACGATAGCCTCACTTTCGTGCCGGTCTTGTTCTCGTATTCCTTCCCGATCTGTTGCAGCACGGTGCTCAGGTCTGCTGCCGCAGCTACGATTAATTCAGTGCCGCCTTCCCGCTCCTGTGTCCAGCTCAAAGTTGCACTCAATATGAGACACGCTGCCAGCAATACGCAGCGGATTGTCCTCCTGAGCGAAGCGAAGCTCCCACGAAATTGAGGCCGTGAATACGGCGTTTCGCTTTCCAAGAAATGACAACGCATATCCATATCTCTGCTTCTGTGGACTCTACACCTGCCGTCACCGGCTCAGCCTCAGGGCGGAAAGCAGATTGTACAGGCAGGTCGCATCCCGGAGGAAACGGCAGAGCAGCATGGCGTCATTCCCAAAGTGGGCCAGTTGCGACTGCTTTAGGCGCTTTTGCATTGCTTCCCCTCTGTCCCCTTCCGATACTTGCGGGTGAGAATAACCATGGCAAGCCGAAGTCCTCTCCGTTGGTTGCACATTCCGGCATTCCTTCTGATTTCCTCTGCCGCTGTCTCCTTCGCATTCGGACAAGGCGCGAAGCAGACGCTTCCCGCAACTCCCAGACGGGATGCCGACGCCGACCACGTCAAAGAGCGCAATGAATGGTTCTTTCGCGGGCGTCTCGTGCGCGGAAAGAATTCTGCTGAACTCCGTCGCCGAGCGTATCAAGCGAAGCTTAAGATGCGCGCGCAGCATGCAGCCGCACTCTCATTAACGCCAGCTCTAACTGGTCCCGTCTCGCTGTCCTCTGGATCGTGGACTCCGCTGGGGCCGATGCCGCTGGCGTCCGACGCTAGCGGTAACGGAACTCAGGACTATCGACAGGTGTCCGGTCGCGCGACGGCAGTTGCCATTGATGCCGCCGACCCGACCGGAAACACCGTGTACATCGGGGGCGCGCAGAGCGGCATCTGGAAGTCGATCAATGCCGCGAGTAACACGGCGAACAACGTGATCTGGACGCCTATTTCCGACGATCAGCCAACACTCTCAATCGGAGCAATCGCGATCCAACCCGGCAACGCCGACCCGGCGAAGAGCGTAATTCTCGCCGCCACCGGAGAAGCGAATAATTCCGGCGACTCTTACTTTGGACTCGGCATCCTCCGTTCCGCCGATGCCGGATCGACTTGGACTCTGATCCCCAACGCCAATAATGGCGCATTGAGTTTCAGCGGCTTGGGCGGCACGCGCGTGGCGTTCAGCACTGCTAGCGCGCAAGTGAATACAGTAGTCTCAGCGATGGCCACCACCTCGGAAGGTGTGATTGATGGCGTCGTCACCTCCGGCACTACGCGCGGTCTTTACACCTCTACGGATGCGGGATTGTCCTGGACTTACGACGCTTTGGTCGATGGGGGCGTTTCAACTGACCCGACTTCTGCTACGGCAGTTGTGTACAATGCCGGCGCCGCGAAGTTTTTCGCCGCCATTCGGTACCACGGCTTTTACACTTCCAGCGACGGCATCAATTGGACTCGCCTCGCGTCTCAGCCTGGAACCGCACTTAGCGCCATCGCATGCCCGCCGCAATCCTCGTCGAATGGTTACGGGTGTCCAATTTACCGCGGGGAAATCACTGCCGTCCCGGGGCGCAACGAAATGTATGCCTGGTTCATTTCCTTCTCCTCAACGGGAAGCACGGTTGATGGCGGAATCTGGCAAAGCGTCAATGGTGGTACATCCTGGACTTCGATTTCTGATCTCTCGATTGCGAACTGCGGCGACTTTGAAGGATGCGGCGTGCAGCAGGGTTTCTACAATTTGGAACTGCTGGCCGTGCCGAACGGCATCACAGACACAGATCTATACGCTGGAGCGGTCAACCTTTATCGCTGCCACATCACGTCGCAGAATCCCACGTGTGCAGCTTCTCCATTTCTGAACCTTACCCATGTTTATGGATGCGATCCGATCGCCGCGCCTGCCCACGTGCATCCTGACCAGCATGCGCTGGCCTATACGATCCCAAATTCAGGCACCGACTCCGGCAATGTCCTGATGTACTTCGCCAATGATGGAGGCATCTATCGAGCACTCGACGGGTTTCTCGGGCTCAATAGCGGATCGTGCTCCGGAACGAATCAGTTCGATGATCTCAACCAGAATCTGGGATCGATGACGCAATTCGTCAGCTTCTCACAGCATCCGACCGATCAGAACACGATATTTGGAGGAACGCAGGACAACGGCTCTCCCGCGACCAGTCAGGCAACTACGAATCTGAGTTGGGGAAATGTTCTTGGCGGTGATGGCGGGTACAGCGCCATCGATCCGGGCGCCACGTCGAACTGGTACGCCTCGAACCCTGACGTTCCGCCCGGAGGGCTTGGAGTTCAGCTGTGTGCGAGTGGGGTGAACTGCAATGACAGCGGCTTCAATTTTGTGGTGACGAGTAACACGCTGGGCGGCGATGACGGCGCATTCTATTTCCCCTACATACTCGATTCGGGCTCTTCGACGGCAATGCTGGTTGGCGCTTGCCGCGTCTGGCGAGGGCCACGCACGGGGGGCGCTTTTACTGTCCTCAGCCCGAACTTCGACACCTTGGGTTCCGGAACCTGCTCAGGAGCAGAGGTGAACCAGGTGCGAAGTCTGGCGATGGGAGGTCCAACCGATAGCAATGGTTCGAGCGTCATTTATGCGACCACGAGCGGACTCGGGCCGATTGACGGAATCGCTTCGACACCTGCTGGCGGCCGCGTCTGGGTGACGCGTTTTGCCACTGGCGGGATCGCGAACTTCAGCGATGTCACCAATAGTG